>JAKLGB010000015.1 GCA_022710895.1 Bacillota bacterium | reverse complement strand
CTTCGATCATGATTGCAATCATCACCTATATCTCGGTTTTGGAACGGACCAAGGAAATCGGCGTTTTGCGCGCTCTCGGCGCGCGAAAGAAAGACGTTTCGCGGGTTTTCAACAGCGAGAACCTTTTGATTGGATTGGCGGCCGGGTTGGTCGGTATCGGTACGGCGTACCTCTTGACGATTCCGGCGAATTTGATCATCGAGCACTTCGCCGATGTTCCGAACGTGGCCCGTCTCAATCTCAGCGATGCCTTGATCTTGGTCTTGGTCAGCACCTTGTTGGCGTTCATCGCCGGGTTCATCCCCGCGCGGATGGCCTCAAGGAAAGATCCGGTCATTGCCTTGCGAACGGAATAAAACACCCATTTCAAAAAAAATGAGCCTCCCTTGCGGAAGGCTCTTTTGCTTAAAAGGTAAACACGTCGTTTCCGGCGGAATCGTAGGCGACGATCGCCGGAAAATTCTCGATGCGCAGTCGGTAAATGGCTTCACTTTCCAACCACGGGTAGGCGATGAGTTCCATCGCCTTCACTCGCTGCGACAATAAAGCGCCGATTCCCCCGGTGACGTCGAGATAAACCGCCCGGTTTTCCACCAAGGAGCGCCGGAACGCTTCGCTTCGGGGACCTTTGCCAATCATCACTTTCAATCCGTGTTTCATCAAAATCGGACTGTAAGGATCCATCCGATAACTCGATGTCGGTCCGCAGGAACCGATGATCTGACCGGGTTTGGCCGGGGTAGGACCGGTATAATAGATCGTCTCTCCGTTCAAAGGGAAGGGGAGCGGTTCGCCCTTTTCCAAGGCTTGAACCATCAGTTTGTGGGCGGCATCCCTCCCGGTATACAAATCACCCGACAAAGTTACTTCATCTCCGGCACGCAGGGAAAGGCGAACGGATTCGGATAAGGGAAGAAGGAGATTTCGCATCGTTTTCACCTCACAACACGGTTTCTTTATGACGGGCCGCATGACATTGGATGTTGACGGCGACCGGCAAAGAAGCGATATGACAGGCGGCGGAATTGACTTTTACCGCCAGGCAGGTCGTTACGCCCGACAACCCCATCGGTCCGATGCCGAGCTTGTTGACTTCTTCGAAAAGACGTTCCTCCAGCGCCCGGTCGATCGGATTTTCCGCCCGATCATCCACTTCCCGAAACAGGGCTTCCTTGGCGATCAGGGCACATTTTTCGAAATTGCCGCCGATCCCGATGCCGAGGATGATCGGAGGACAGGCTTTCCCTCCCGCCAGTTTCACGGTTTCCAACACGAACCGGACGATTCCTTCAATGCCATCCGCCGGGGTCAGCATCGCCAACCGCGACATATTTTCGCTTCCCGCGCCTTTGGGGGCAAACCGAATCCGAAGACGATCCCCGGGGACGAGCGACAGATGGATGACCGCCGGCGTGTTGTCTTTGGTGTTGACCCGGTCGAGGGGATGACGGACGACGGATTTGCGTAGATATCCGTTCTGATAACCCCGTCGGACGCCTTCGTTGAGGGCCTCGGTCAAGTCAAAATCAAGATGGAGATCCCGGCCCAATTCCACGAACACCACCGCCACTCCCGTATCTTGACAGATCGGAATGGATGTGGTGCGGGCAATGGCTTGGTTTTCCAAGATTTCTCCTAATATATGGCGCGCTCGTTCGCCGGGTTCTTGACCCTGTCCGTTACGAAGGCAGGCAACGACTTTGTCGTCCAACACCGTCGCCGCTTCCACCACGAGACGTTCCATTTCAGAAATCAATCGGTCTTTGGAGATGGTTCGCATCGCATTCACCTCGAGTTTCATTATACCATCATCCGCTTTCGGATGACCCCCTAAATGTGCGGGAATTTTGGCAATTTGGTAAAATCCGGGCATCCGCTTTACTTTCCCGGTTTTTTTTCATATAATTTTCTTCGGCGGTGAATGAGCATGAACAAGATCAAAATCATTTCAGACAGTACCTGCGACTTATCAACCGACCTCCTGCGGCAACATGACATCGACCTTGTCCCGCTCTTTGTCAATTTTCGGGAAGATTCCTATCTGGACGGAGTCAATCTGACCGTTTCGGAAATGTATGAAAAGGTCAAACAGAAAGGCTTCCTGCCGACGACGGCCGCGGCCTCTCCCGGGAGTTTCGAAACGGTTTTCAAAAAGTATCTGGCGGAAGGGTACCAGATTCTGTACTTGGGAATCGGGGCGAAGTTTTCTTCCACGCTCCAAAGCGCGAACCTGGCCAAACAAGTTCTCGGTGACCCCAAGGCCATTCATCTCATCGATTCGGCCAATCTTTCTTCGGGGAGCGGCTTGTTGCTGCTGAAAGCGGCCCAGTTCCGCGATGCCGGGGACGACATCGAAACGGTGGTCCGCAAAGTGCAGGATTTGGTTCCGAAAGTGCGGACGCAATTTGTCATCAATACGATGGAATATCTGTATAAGGGCGGTCGTTGTAATTCTTTGGTGGCGTTGATGGGAACGATCCTCAAGATCAAACCGATCATCAAAGTCCGGGACGGACTGATGACGGTGGGAAAAAAGGGGCATGGGAAGATCACTTCGGGGATCGACATCCTGCTGGAGGAATTGCGAGCGGCACTGCCCGACATCGATCCCGACTTCCTGATGGTCACCCATTCGCTGGCTTCGGAGTCGGCGAAGTACATTTTTGAAAAAATCAAAGAGGTCCCCATCGCCCATAAATACGACACTCCCGCCGGGTGCGTGATTTCCAGTCATTGCGGCCAAGGGTGCATCGGAATCCTCTATATCATGAAATGAACGGGTTTGCGGTTTTCCGCAACCTGTTTTTTTTACCACAATTTCGTTGACTACTCAACTAATTTATACTATAATGATACTCACGAAAGCAAGGGGATAGAATGATCGACAAGGCAACCCATCGTCTCAACCGGTACCATTTTCGCTTTATGGATGAACGATTGGCTCCACTGGGACTCTCCGGCCCCGCCGGAGGCCCGTTGATGGAAATCGCCCATAGAGAAAGCCTCAAGATGAACGTCCTGGCGGGGTTGTTTCCGTTCCACAAATCCCACATTACCCGGGTGGTCCAACATCTGGTGGAAACGGGATATGTGGAAAAAGCCGTCGACCTCGAAGATGGGCGGGGATTCATTCTCACCATAACCGAGGCCGGCCGACAGGCCGCCCGGGAAGTCAACCGAGCTCATGAAGAATGGGAACGGTTGATCGACCAAGCGTTGACGGAAGAAGAAAAAAACGCCTATCGCGACATCACGCAAAAAGTGTGTCGGAAGGCGGCGGCGTATTTTGCGGAGGACCCCGATGACGAAACTCTTTAAATATTTGCGGCCGTATTGGCTTTCCATCTTGATCATGATCGTTCTGATCGGCTTGACGTCGATCGGATCTTTGCTGCTGCCGGACTTCATGCGGAAAATCATCGGTGAAGGGTTATACTCGCAATACGAAGTATACGATACCGCATCCCAGACTTGGAGCGTTCTTCCCGCCGGGGAAACCTGTTCCATCGAAACCTTGGGTGAAGCTTGCCGAATCACGCAAAAAAGCGACTTCTCGACGATTCTCCGATATGGAGGATGGATGTTGGGAGTCACCTTGCTGTCTTCCGCCGCCACGATTGCAGTTTCATGGTTTTCCAGCCGCGTTGCGGTAGGGTTTGGCCGCGACATCCGGCATGACATCTATCGAAAGGTCAGTAATTTCTCGTTGGCGGAGAGTGGAAAATTTGGTACTTCGACGCTGATCACCCGTTCCACCAACGACGTCCGGCAAGTCCAGATGATGACGATGATGAGTTTCCGGATGGTCTTTATGATTCCCGTGATGCTTTTTGGCGGTTTGTACATGAGCATCCGTATCGATTCCGGCCTGACCGCGGTGCTTTTAGGTTCGATTCCGCTGTTGGCGCTGTTGATCGTCGGGGTCTTTTTCCTCGTGTTTCCGTTATTTCGATCCTTTCAGAAAAAAATCGACAAATTGACGTTGGTCGGCCGCGAAGCCCTGAACGGGGTCCGGGTGATCCGCGCCTTCGGGCAAGGACGCCGCGAAGTCGGGCGGTTCAAACAAGCAAACGACGATCTTACCGATACCGGCATCAAAGCCGGAAACATCATGGCCTTTCTCAATCCGGTCATCAATTTGGTTTTCAACGTGACCGTTCTGGCGGTTTTGTTCATCGCATTCAATTCGGTGTCTTCCGGCCGCATCGTGGACTACACGGGCATCGCCAACGCCGCCGCGGTCATCGAATATGTCACCGCGATCATGTTCAGTTTGATCATGCTGACGATCGTGTTCATCAACTTTCCTCGGGCGGAAGTCGCGGGAAAGCGCATCTGCGAAGTCTTGGATACCGAAGTCACCATTCACGATGCCTCAACCGACGAATATGACACCGCCGAATTTCGGGGGAACGTCGTTTTCGACCAAGTCGATTTCAAATACGGGGATGCCGAAAAGAACGTGTTGGAGGACATCACCTTCACCGCCAAAATCGGAGAGACCGTGGCGATCATCGGATCCACGGGGTCGGGGAAATCGACCATTGTCAATCTGCTTCCGCGTCTATACGACGCCACCTCCGGAACGGTGAGCATCGATGGTGTCGACGTTCGCAAAATCCGTCTGAAAAAACTGCGGGAAATCATCGGCTTCATCCCGCAAACCGCCACCTTGTTCACGGGAACGATCCGCGAGAACATCGCATTCGGAAAACCGGATGCGACGCCGGAGGAAATCCGCGAAGCCGCCCGAATCGCTCAGGCTTCGGAGTTCATCGAAGCCCTTCCCCAAGGCTACGACGCCTTGGTCGAACAAGGCGGCGTCAACTTCTCCGGGGGCCAAAAACAGCGACTTTCCATCGCCAGGGCGATCGTCCGCCGGCCGAAGATCTACGTTTTCGACGACAGTTTTTCCGCTTTGGACTTTAAAACCGATTCCCAACTACGTCAAGCCCTCAAGGCGGTGACGCAAGATTCCTTGGTCCTCATCGTCGCCCAGCGCATCGGAACGATCATGAATGCGGACCGGATTCTGGTCCTGCAAGACGGGATGATCGTCGGCCAAGGCACTCACCGGGAATTGATGAATTCCTGTGAAGTCTACCGTGAAATCGCCCATTCGCAATTGTCCGAGGAGGAATTGGGATTATGAAAACCCCGCAGACGAAACCTTCGTTGCCGGATCGCAACCCCGAACTTCAAAATTCCGCCTCGCTCCCGCCCAAGAAAAATTATGCTCGGGGAGTCGTCCGTCCCCAAGGCCCGATGGGCGGCCATGGGCCGGGAATGTTCGGAATGCCCGGCGAAAAAGCCAAAAATGCCAAATCCACGGTGCGTCGCTTGATCCGATATCTGCGGCCGTATCTGCCCGGAATCATCTTGATGACCCTGTTTTCGGTGTTGGCGACGCTGATCATCATCGTATCCCCCATGTTATCAAAAGAAATTCTGAACACGTTCCAATTCGTGGTCACCGGGGCCAAACCCCTTGAAGCGCTCGATGTCGTCCCGATGCTGTTCGTTTGGCTCATCATCCTCTACGCGATTCGCTTTCTTTTCGATCTCATTTCCGGATTGATCGGAAACCGCCTTTCCGCCGATATCGGGCGGAATCTCCGCACCAGCCTTCGCGATAAATTGGAGCGTTTGCCGATCCATTATTTCGACGAACACAAAACCGGGAATACGCTGTCGGTTTTTTCCAATGACGTGGAAACGATCGCCGATTCCCTTCAACAGAGTCTGGTCTCGATCTTGTCGGGACTGCTGATGGTCGTGGGGACCTTGGTGATGATGTTCATCGTTTCCTGGGAGTTGACGATCATCGCCCTTGTTTTCCTTCCTTTGTATGTCGTCGCCACGATGATGGTCACCAAACGTTCTCAAGGGAAATTCAAGACGCAACAGGCGGAACTGGGAAACCTCAATGGATTCATCGAGGAGATGTTCACCGGCCAAAAGGTGGTCCAATTGTTCGGTAAAGAGCAGGATTCGACCGCCGAATTCGATGAAATCAACGAAAACCTGACACAGTCCTCCGCATCCGCGCAATTTTTGAGCGGGTTGATTCGTCCGATCATGGATTTTCTGTCCAATCTATCTTATGTGATCGTGGTGGTCGTCGGGGCCCTGCTCGCGGGGGGAGCCCAACCGTTGTTGATTGGGGATATCTCGACTTTCATCAATTACCAAAAACGGTTCGTCAATCCGATTCTGACGATCGCCAATCTTGCCAATACCCTGCAGTCGACGATCGCGGGTGCGGAGCGGGTCTTCGAATTGCTGGATGCTCCCGAAGAATCCCCCGACCAAGCCGTCGATGCATTTTCCGAAGACCGGTTCCAAGGCACCGTCGAATTGCGTCACGTCGATTTTTCTTATGTCAAGGATCAAGATTTGATCAAGGACCTCAATCTCAAAGTCGAAGCCGGACATCAAATCGCCATCGTCGGACCCACCGGCGCGGGCAAAACGACGCTCGTGAATCTTTTGATGCGGTTCTACGATTTGGACTCCGGAACGATTCTGATCGACGGAGTGGACAGTGTCGATGTTCCCCGGACCACGTTGCGTTCCCAGTTCGGGATGGTTCTTCAGGATACTTGGCTGTTTTCGGGGTCGATCCGCGACAATGTCGCCTACGGAAAACCCGATGCGACCCCGGAAGAAGTGCGCGAAGCCTGCCGCCAAGCGCATGTCGATCATTTCATCGAAACCCTTCCCGAAGGGTATGACACCCTTTTGAACGAAGATGCCGCCAACATTTCCCAAGGGCAGAAACAGCTTTTGACGATCGCCCGGGCGATTCTGTTCAATCCCAAAATCTTGATTTTGGATGAAGCCACTTCCTCGGTGGACACCCGCACGGAAGCCTACATCCAGAATGCGATGACCTTTATGATGAAGGGCAAAACCAGTTTTGTCATTGCCCACCGTCTTTCCACGATCAAGAAAGCCAGCCTGATCTTGGTGATGCAGAACGGTCGGATCGTCGAACAGGGCAATCACGCCGAATTGCTCGCCAAAAACGGCGCATACGCGGAATTGTACAACAGTCAGTTCGTCAACGCCATGGTTTGAAATCGAAAGAGGAAGCAATTCCTCTTTTTCTTTTGGTTTTTTTGCCCAAAAATTGTATAATGAAAAGCGAAGAACCCCGGAAAACACCGGGAGTCAAAAGGGGAATTTTCATGAAAGCCGGACTTGTTTCGCTGGGATGCGCCAAAAACCTCGTCGATTCGGAAATGATCCTCGGAGTGCTTCGGCGCGCCGGGGTTCAGATCGTTTCGCAACCCTCCGATGCCGACGTCATCATCGTCAACACCTGCGGATTCATCGAATCCGCAAAAACCGAAGCCCGCGAAACCATCCGTGAAATGGCCGCTTTCGGGAAGAAACTGATCGTCTGCGGCTGTTATGCACAACGGTACGCCGAGCAGTTGAAAACGGAAATGCCGTTTGTGGACAAAGTGGTTCCCTTGAAAGATTATTCCCGATTCGGAGAAATCCTCGCCGAATGCTTTCCCGATCGAAACCTCAAGTTCGGAGAACTCGATTTTCACGACCGATTGTTGGCGACTTCTCCCTTTCGGCCTTATGTCAAAATCAGTGAAGGCTGCGACAACCGTTGCGCCTACTGCGCCATTCCGCTGATTCGCGGATCGTTCCGGAGTCGGAAAACGGAGGAGATCGTTTCGGAGTGCGAAGGTTTGGTCGCGAACGGCGCGAAAGAACTGATCCTCATCAGCCAAGACACCACCCGGTACGGCACGGATCTGACTCCCGACCGCCGCTCCCTGTTGCCGGAATTGTTGCGACGGGTGGCGGCCATTCCCGGTTTGTGGATGGTGCGGGTATTGTACTTGTACCCCGACGAAATCACCAGGGAATTGCTCGAAACCGTCCGCGATCATCCGAAGATCGCCCGATATTTCGACATTCCGATCCAACATGTGTCTTCCCCGCTTTTGAAGCGGATGAACCGCCGCGGGGACGAAAACTTGTTGGCGGACTTGCTGAAGACGATCCGGGAAATGATGCCCGACGCGGTGTTGCGGACGACCTTGATCGTCGGATTCCCGGGGGAAACCGAGGCCGATTTCCAACAACTGCTCGCTTTCATCGAAACCCATCCCTTCGACCGAATGGGCGTCTTCCCCTATTCCCGCGAAGAAGACACCCCCGCCTATTCCATGGCGGACCAAGTCCCCGAAGAAATCAAACAAGCCCGGTTTGAAACCATCATGAAAAAACAAAAACGGCTGGCCGCGCTTCAAAACCGCCGGCAGGTCGGGCGGGTCCACATGACGCTCGTCGAAGAATACGATCGGCATTCCCGCTTTTATTACGGCCGCAGTTACGCCTTCGCCCCCGACGACGTGGACGGGTACATCGTGTTTCAATCTGCCAAGAAGCTATCCGTCGGGGAAATCATCCCCGTTCGCATCGGTTCATCCATCGGTTACGATCTGCTCGGTGACGCCGTCATCGACCCCAAGGAGTGAATATCATGTTTTTCGATTTGTTGTGGAGAGGCTTCATCGTCGGATTGTCGTTTACGATCCCGGGTTGCAGCGGCGGAACGTTCTCCGTCTATGTCGGGGTCTATGATCGCTTGCTGCACGCCATCGGAAATCTATTCCGCGAATTCAAGAAAAGCTTCAGTTTCCTGTTTCCCTTCGGCATCGGCCTTGTAGGCGGGATACTGCTTTTCTCGAAACTGATGGCACTGGCCTTGCAAGCCAACTCGTTCATCACGATCATGACCTTTGTCGGGTTGACTCTGGGCGGAATTCCCAACCTGTGGAAAAAAGTGAAAGGGCACCGGTTCGGCGTCTCGGAGATCGCATCATTCATCTTGGCTGTGGCGGTCATCGTCACGATGGTGGTTTTCCAGATCGTCGGCGGGTTCACCGACCGCGGATATTTTGTTTTCGATTTTGGAACCGTTGCGCTTTTGTTCGGCCTAGGGGTGATTTCGGCGATAACGATGATCATCCCGGGCATTTCCGGTTCGGGACTGTTGATGATTTTGGGATTTTACACCGCCATCATTTCCAACGTGACCGGCAATCTTTTGGATTTCTCCCGACTGGGGTATAACCTCGCGGTCCTCATTCCGTTCGGTCTGGGCGCTGTCGCCGGGGTCATCGCCATCTCCAAGGTGTTGGAAACGGTTTTGAAAAAATATCCGGTTCACAGCTATTTGGCCATCATCGGGTTCATCGCCGCCTCCGCCGCCACCCTGTTCCTGTGGATCAAAGATCCCGCTTCCGGCGAGGCATTTGTCGACCAGACCCCGATCTACCGCGACTTTTTCGGGTATGTCGGATCGCATCCGTGGATCACCGTCTTCGGAATCCTCGGTTTGGCCGCGGGACTCTTTGCCTCCCTCGCGCTGGTGAGACTGGGATCGCGGGAGAATCATGTCCGAAGTTAAGCACGTCCCGGCGAAGAGTTTTTTGGTGAAAACCGGTTTAGGCAGCGATTTTGCCTGCAATCCCTATGTGGGCTGCACGCACGCCTGCAGTTATTGTTACGCCCGGTTCATGGGCAACCATGCCCATCGTCCCGAACCCTGGGGAAGTTACGTGGAAATCAAAGATTATCCGAATTATGACATCCCCCGGAACACCGGGGAAAAATCGGTGATGTTTTCCAGCGTCACGGATCCCTATCAACCAATCGAGAAAACCGCCAAACGGACGCGCGCCATCTTGGAAGAAATCTGCGAGAGCCGGCTTCACGTGTCGTTTTTGACCAAATCCGCGCTCATCCTCCGCGATCTCGACCTGTTTTCCGCGATGGCCAACGTGACCGTCGGATTCTCCATTGCCCTCGACGATGTTTCCGCATCGGTTCTCGAACCCGGAGCTTCGTTGCCTTCCGAACGGATCCGGGCGTTGCAGAGCCTCCATCAAGCCGGAATCCGAACCTTTGTTTTCATCGCTCCGATCTTGCCCGGAATCACCGACGTTTTCACGATTCTCGATGCGGTGGACGAACATTCCGATTTTGTGATGTTCGACCGTCTGAGCCTGAAACACCCGGAAAACAAAGCCAATATTTTCCGCTATGTCGCCAACCGGAAACCCGAACTCCTCGGTTTATATCGTAACGTCTTCGAAAATAAAGATTCCACCTATTATGACTCACTGGCCCAACGCATCCGTGACCGCGCCCAAGAGCGCGGACGCGATTACCGATTGTTCATCGGGAAAGGAGAATAATCCATGCGCACCCTGCAAGACGTGTTGCCCTTCGAAACTCGCCTCATCGAAACCAGAAGAATCCTTCATCGACATCCGGAAACCGGATTCGATCTTCCGTGGACCCATGATTTCGTGGTTTCGCGGCTCCGTGAAGCGGGAATTCCCTTCACTCCCCATGTCGGAAAGCATTCCATCGTCGCCATCCTCGAAAACGGGGTCGGCCCCGTTCTCGGACTGCGGGCAGACATGGATGCCCTCCCGATTTTCGAGGCCAACTCCGACCTTCCTTACCGGTCCGAATGCGACGGAAAAATGCATGCCTGCGGTCATGACGCGCATACCGCGATCCTGTTGGAAACCGGCCGTTATCTGCATACGCACCGTGAACATTGGCGGGGAACCGTCAAGTTGATCTTCCAGGAAGCGGAAGAGGGTCCGAACCCCGGGGGGGCTTGGGGCGTGTGCCAAAGCGGGTTGGTGGACGATGTCGATGGCTTTTTTGCTTTCCATGTGAGTCCCGCCCATCCGGTCGGAACGGTGGCGATCAAATCGGGAGAAACGATGGCCGCCGCCGATACGGTGAAAATCCGGCTTCTCGGCAAAGGTTGTCACGCCGCTTATCCGCACTTGGGCATCGACCCCATCGTCATGCAGGCCGAAGCGATCCTTGCCATGCAGAGCATCGTGACCCGCAAACTCGATCCCACCGAATCCGCCGTCCTCACCATCGCCCGCGTCCAAGCGGGAACCACCCATAACGTCATTCCCGCGTTTGCGGAACTGGAAGGGACGGTCCGCACCTTCAACGAAACCACCCGCCGGCTCATGGAAGCCGAAATCCGCGCGGTTTTGGAAAGCGTATCCGCCCGCCATGGGGGCGCTTATGAATTTCGATACATCCGTGAGTACGATCCCACCTATAACGATCCCGGAGCCACGCTGGTCTTCCGCCGAGCCATCGAACGATCCTTGGGAACTCAAGGGTTCGTTCCCTTGGATAAGCCGACGATGGGGGCGGAGGATTTTTCCCGCTATGCCGCGATGAAAAAGGGATGCATCGCCTGGTTGGGGACCCGGGGAGACGATACCACGGGATTCAGCCTGCATCATCCCGCCTTCAACATCGATGAAAGCGCCTTGAAATACGGCGTCCTGTGTTTCTTGAACCTAGTCGAAACCTACGGAAAGGAAGAATGACATGATCCTCATCAAGAATGCGTATCTTCTGGGAATGGAAGACATCAATTACGAAATCCGCGACCTGCTGGTCGACGGAAAAACGATTCAGGCGATCGGGTCCTTTGATCCGAAGGATTATCCCCAAGCCACGGTGATCGACGCCCGCGAACGCTACCTTACTCCGGGAATCATCGATGCCCACTGCCATGTCGGAATTTCCGAAGAAGGCATCGGGAACGAAGGGGCGGATTACAACGAGGTCAATGATCCGGTGCATCCGGAACTGCGCGCCATCGACGCCATCAAACCGCAAGACGAGGGCATCGTCGAGGCGATGAAAGCGGGCGTTACCACCGTTTCCACCGGTCCGGGAAGCGCCAACGTCATCGGCGGAACCTTTTGCATCATGAAGACCAAGGGAACCGTCATCGATCAAATGGTGATCAAAGCCGAATCGGCGATGAAAATGGCGCTGGGAGAAAACCCCAAACGGGTGTATGGCGGGAAAAACCAAACCCCGAATACCCGGATGGCATCGGCAGCTCTGATTCGCGATGCCTTGATCAAAGCCCGCGAATACCGAAAAAAAATCCTCGATTACAAAACCGATCTCGCCGCCAACAAAGAGGTCAATCCGCCGGAAACCAATCTCAAATGGGCCTCTTTGGCACGGGTGTTTGACGGGTTTCCCGTCAAGATCCATGCCCATCAACAGGACGACATCGCCACCGCCATCCGCTTGATCAACGAATTTCGGTTGAACGCCACGATCGAACACGCCACCGAGGGTCATTTAATGTGCGATTACCTGAAGGCCAATCACCTGCGCGTGATCATCGGTCCCACACTCGGATCGAAGACCAAATACGAATTGCGCCACAAATCGTTCGCATCCGCCCGCATCCTCCACGAAAACGGCATTCCCTTTGCAATCATGACCGATCATCCCGTGATTCAATTGGCAAACGCTCTGACACAAGTGGGGTTGTTTGTCCGCGAAGGATTGCCCGAACTCGAAGCCTTCAAAGCCGTCACGATCCGCGCCGCGGAAATCCTCGGAATCCAAGACCGCCTGGGATCCATCGCTCCCGGAAAAGATGCCGATTTAGTCCTTTGGGACGGGCATCCCCTGCATTATCTGACCAAAACCGCCCTGGTCATCATTGACGGGGAGATCGTTCATCAGGCGTGATTTCGCCCTAACCGCAACCGGTGAGGAACTTAACGTTCCCCGCCGGTTTTTTATTAAAAATAAAACGGTTCGCCGGAGTGGCGGACCGCTGGTCGTAAAAGAAGGGTAAGACTCATTCCACCACGAGCGTGACGAAACCGTAATGGTATTTGTAAAATTCGCCCTCGGTTTGGCTGATGAATAACCGCAGGTAATACGTTCCTTCCGTCAAGGAAGACAACATTTCCACCGAATACGGTCCAAGGGCGATCCCGTCCCGGGAATAAACCGTGATCAGGTCCCATTCGGTAAATTCGTTGGCGGTGATGAGGACTTCCCCTTGGATGGATAGAGTGGGAAATTGCGATATGTATTCGAATAAGTCATAACCGAAAGCCCCGGGACCGTCCGCGTGGAAAGTCCCCATTTCGGGAACGGATTCATAGGAACTGATGAACAGTAGAAACGGAACCACGTTCTCGGTTCCGTTTCCGACGGTCAAGGAGAACGGATGGTTGATTCCGACTTGCCCCGTGGTCGTCGTGGTGATCGTTGTGGGGGTCGTGATGAGGATGTTCGAGGTCGTCGTCTGCGAACATCCGCATAAAAGCGTCGATAGAAGTCCGATACCAAGCAAAAACCACTTCTTTATCACGGATATCCCTACTTTCAAAAAAAATACTGCCGTTTCCGGCAGTCGATCATTTCTTTTTGGCTTCACGGAATTGTCGGTAACAACGTTCGAGCAGTTGAAGCGCTTCTTGACGGGAGTGGTATTCCCCGACTTCGACGTCGTGTCCCGGCAGCAGTTCCTTGTAGTTGCGGAAAAACAACTTGATTTCCTTCAGTTGCAGCAATTGGATGTCGCTGATTTCCTGAATGTGTTCGAACCGCGGATCGGCATCGACCACCGCAATCAATTTGTCATCGCGTAGACCGGCATCCATCATGCCCATGTAACCGACCACGCGGGCATCGACGATGCAACCGGGGAACGTCGGGGTGGTGGCGAGAACCAAGATGTCAAGAGGGTCTCCGTCATCCGCCAAGGTGTCTTCGATGAATCCATATTCCGCCGGGTAGGTCATTTTGGAATACAAGACGCGCGACAATTTGATCCGGTGTTTCTTTTTGTCGACTTCGTATTTGTTCTGTGTCCCCATCGGGATTTCGATGATGGCTTCAATGACTGTTTTCATAGGTTCCCTCTTTTCATGTCCAACATTATAAACGAAAACGCCGGGAATTGCAACCGAAAAGCAAAGGTTCGGCCGTTTTTTGCTTTTTGGCGGGATTTTAAAAAAGACCGTTGATATTTTTGGAAATATTGCTAAAATAGTGTATACACGAGATGTGTTCCGGGGGTGAAAAGATGCTGTTTGGCCGATTAGCGGCGGTGTTTCCGTTCGACCAATGGTGGTTATGGACGGCAGCCGCGTGCTTTTCACTGGCGGTGGGGACGGCAGTATTTCTGCTGGTTCGCCCCAAAAAGACCGGTCTTCGCCCCATCGAAGATGGAATGGTCCAAACGATGATCCGGCACTTGGGTGGGATCGGCAATCTGATCGAGGCCGCCAAAGACGGAGCTCGTCTGCGTTTTACCGTCCAATCCGTCGATGCCTGCGACCTTAACGCCTTGCGTGACGACGGGGCGATGGGGGTCTTCGTTTCCGGAAACAATGTCAAATTCATGATCACATCGGATGCGGACCGGCTTGTCGAAACGATCCGTTCCGCGAAAAGAGGAGATTCGCAATGATCCAAGCTAATTATCAAATCACCTATCCGCACGGGTTGCACGCGCGTCCGGCCACGATGTTGGTCAGCGCCGCCAACGATTATCAGTCCAAAATCATTTTGGAGTACCGGGACGTCCGCGTCACCGCCAAATCGATCATGGGCGTGTTGTCGTTGGGGATTCCCGCCCAAGCCATGTTCAAATTAACGTTTGAGGGGATGGATGAGGAAGCGGCGTTCAAAGCGATCGACCAAGTCATTTTCCATATCAACAAACTCCCCGCCAAGTAAATCGAAGGCAATCGGAAGCAGTCCTCTGCTTCCTTTTTTTATTTTCTGATTCGTCCCAGTCCGATTTTCCGCTTACACTTTTCCATTTTTCGGGAGGCATAGAGATGAGCCGCGTCTCGCCCGCGGTCCAGGATTTCGTCAAGTCGACCCGAAGCGATGATTTCTTGGTATTTTTGTTGGAGGGCGCCGATCGATTCGGCCGCCAAATTGCCCAAATCTTCTTTGAACTGGGCATAACCCTGTCCTTGGTACTTGGCGACGACGGCCTCGGGAGACAGACCCCCCAATACCGAATAGATGGTGATGAGGTTGGCCAACCCGGGTTGGGCCTCTTCGTCATAGTTCATGAGGCCAAGGCTGTCGGTGACCGCGCTTTTGATCTTCCGCTTGATCGATGCCGGATCGTCGTACAGCGTGATCAATCCTTTGTCGGATTCCGCGGACTTGCTCATTTTTCGAGCGGGATCCTGCAGATCCATGATCCGGGCTCCTACCTTGGGAATCAGCGGTTCGGGAACGGTGAAGAACTCGCCGTAACGGTTGTTGAAACGGATGGCGATATCCCGGCAGATTTCCAAATGTTGCTTTTGGTCTTCCCCGACGGGAACCGCGTCGGCATCATAAAGCAGGATGTCCGCGGCCATCAAGACCGGATAGGTCAAAAGGGCGGAAGTGATTCCGGCTTCCTGCTTTTTGGACTTATCTTTGAATTGGGTCATCCGTTCCAATTCGCCGATATAGGTGTTGCATTGCAAAAGATACCCCAATTCGGCGTGCTCCTTGACTTCGGATTGGATGAACAAGACCGTTCGGTCCGGATCGATTCCCGCCGCCAAATACATCGCCGCCACGTCGCGGATCCGCCGGCGCATTTCGGAAGGTTCCTGCGGAACGGTAATGGCGTGAAGATCGGCCACGAACAGATAAAATTCGCAATCGGGGAGCGATTGCTGCAACTCGACGAAGCGTTTGATCGCTCCGATGTAATTACCGAGGGTTAGGGTGCCGCTCGGCTGAATGCCTGAGACGATGCGTTTCATGTGAATTCCTCCTTGGAAAAAGAAAACGCCCTTATATAAGAATAAGGACGTTGGGACGCGGTGCCACCTTGGTTCCGACCCCAAAAGGCCGGCGCTTGATTCCCTTAACGCGGGATCACGGACGGGATTGGCGTCACTCCCCGGTCCATTCGCGGTTTTTCTTCCCGCCCCTTTTCCACCTTGGGGGGCTCTCTTTGGGGATTCGAAGCCGTTACTCTTCCGGTTCATCGCTTTGATAAAGGCATTATACCATTATTTTTTGTTGATTTCAACTTCCAATTGATCGACGAGTTCTTTCAGGCGGTTGGCTACGGCGAGGAAAGCGTCTTTTTGCGTTAAATCGACCCCGGCTTTGCGGATTTGTTCCACGGGGAAGTCGCTTCCGCCGGATTTCAAGAGGCCGAGATAACGGTCGAAAGCCCCGGGAATTCCGTTTTTGACGTTTTCGTACAATTTGAGCGAAGTCGCGAAACTGGTCGCATATTGATAGACATAGAAAGGAGTATAGAACAAGTGAGGAATGTACGCCCAGACATACTGCTTGACTTCCTCTTTGGTGATATCGAGATCATAGAATTCTTTGTAAAGACCGATCATGATGTCGGAGAGGACGTCGGGGGTGATGGGCTGGTTGTTTTCCATCAGCCGATGCGTTTCCAATTCATAGATGGCGAACAGAGTTTGACGGTAGAAGGTCGCCAAGATGTCGTCGATGGTCCGTTGGAGTAAAGCGATCTTTTCGTTGCGGGAGGCCTTGGACTCCTTGATGAAATAATCGAGAAGATTGTGTTCGTTGAAGGTGGATGCGACTTCGGCCACGAAGATCGTATAATCCTGCAACATCGTCGGCTGAGTTTCGGCCGCGTACATCGAATGCATCGAATGACCCGCTTCATGGGCGACGGTGAAAACATCATCCAGGGTTTTGGAGAAGTTCAAAAGAATGAACGGATGCGTGTCGACGACGGAAGAGGAATAAGCTCCGGTGCGTTTGCCTTCGGCTTCAAAGACATCGACAAAGCCGTCTTTCAGGACCTCTTTGGCTTTGTCTTGGAAATCGGAGGGGAAATTCCGGATCGAAGCGAAGAACAATTTCTTGGCTTCTTCAAACTCATATTCCTTGTCCGAGCGGACCAACGGCAGGAAGCGGTCGTAGGTATGGTATTCGTCCAAATGCAGGAATTTTTTCCGCAGCTGGATGTATTTCTTGATCGGCTGCGTGTTTTCGCGGGCCACCGCCGCTAACGAACGGTACACTTCGACGGGAATCGCGTTGTTGAAAAGGGCCGCTTCGACGCAGGATGGATACTTGCGGGCCTTCATCAAAGCGTAATCGGATTCCAAGACGGTCCGATAGATGCCCGCATAAGTGGTTTTGTGGACGTCGTAATAGGAGAATACGGATTCGAAGATTTCCTTGCGTTCCCGGGCGCTTTTGCTTTTTGCCAAATAGGAACGATAATTCGAATTCGTGATGGTGACGATTTTCCCGTCGTCCATCATGACGTCCCCGTTTTGGATGTCGGCGACGGAAAGGTTGCTGTAGAGTTCTCCGCCCGCCCCGGCAAGACGTTGGAAATTGGCCAACAAAGCCTCACTTTGATTATCCAGGACATGTTCCTGACGGCGGAACAATTTTTGGAATCCGAAGCGCATTTCTGCCAATTCGGGATACGCATCGACCATGGCCATGACCCGCTCTTTTCCCAAATCGATCAATTCGGGTTCTTCAAAAGCGACGGCTTCTCCCATTTGCGCAAAGGCAATTTGGACTTTCTGCAAAGAGGCGGCGTTCGCCTGGTCTTTTTTGTTCAAGTCGCTCTTCAGCGACGCATATTGGTACACGCGGTACCCTTTTTTCGTGATTTCTTTTTGCGTCCGATAATATTCGACGAAACGCGATTCTTCACCCAGATGCCCTTGAAATGCGGGCAGGGATTGGATCAAAGATTGGATTTCCTGAAAAGCTTTTTCCCACGCCTCGTGGGTGGGGAACAAATATGTGAGATCCCATTTCATGGTTGTCTCCTCCTTGTCGGTGTTAGTTTATATTATACCATTTGTTCGGAAATGAGAGATGAAATTCCGCGTTTTTATGTTATAATGAAAAAAGAAAGCGAGGGAAAAGCCATGATTACCCTTTATACCAGTTCCAGCTGCTCCTCTTGTCGGAAAGCCAAAAAGTGGCTCGAGGAAAACCGGATTCCCTTCAAAGAAAAAAACATCGTCGGCATTCGCTTGACCAAAGACGACATCATCAACATGTTGAAATTTTCCGAAAACGGATTTGAAGACATCATTTCCACCCGCTCGAAAATCTTCAAAGACAGCTTCCCCGATACCGAAGAAATGAAGTTCGGGGAACTGGCGAGTTTCATCATCGACAACCCGACGATTTTGAAACGTCCGATCATCGTCAACGACAAAATCATGCAGACGGGATACAACGAAGACGAAATCCGCGCCTTCATTCCCCGAGAACTGCGCTCGAAATTTCCTTGTGAAAATTGCAGCGAAAATTGCGATTACAAGTGTGCGATCCGCGAAGCCCTCAAGCCGACGCGGGCTTCACGCGCTTTGTGATTTCAATCGGAAATCACTCGTTGCGAATGAAACCGTTTTATTTTCGACCACGGTTGAAATAACGCCAAAAACGGCGTAAAATGGAATCAGGAAGTCAGATAACAACCAAATAAGGAGGAAACAAATCATGTCAGTGAAAGTTGCAATCAACGGTTTTGGCCGCATCGGACGTCTCGCGTTCCGGGTTATGTTCGGACAACCCGATTTTCAAATCGTCGCCATCAATGACTTGACCGATGCCCAACAGCTCGCTTACCTGTTGAAATACGACACCGCTCAAGGACGCTATGGCAAGGAAGTTCAGTTCGAAGGAACCAACCTCGTTGTCGAAGGCGTCAAGATTCCCGTCTTCGCCATCAAGGATCCCACGTTACTCCCGTGGAAAGATCTCGGAGTCGACGTCGTCTTGGAATGCACCGGTATCTTCACCTCCAGAGAAGGCGCAAGCGCCCACCTGACCGCCGGCGCGAAGAAAGTCGTCATCAGCGCCCCGGCGAAGGACAAAGATGTTCCCACCGTCGTCTTCGGCGTCAATGAAAAGACTTTGACGGGCAAAGAAACGATTCTTTCCGCCGCCTCCTGCACCACCAACTGCCTCGCCCCGATCGCCAAGATCCTCGACGAGAACTTCGGAATCGTCAAAGGCTTCATGACCACGGTTCATGCCTACACCAACGATCAGATCACCTTGGACGGCCCGCATAAAGCCGGAATCGCCTCCCGTCGTGGACGGACCGCCGCCGCCAACATCGTTCCCTCGACCACCGGCGCCGCCAAAGCCGTGTCGCTGGTTCTCCCGCAGCTGAAAGGCAAAATGGACGGCATCGCCCTCCGTGTCCCGGTCATCACCGGATCGATCGTCGACCTCGTTGTCGAACTGAAAGTCCCGGTCACCAAAGAACAAGTCAACGCCGCCGTCAAGGCCGCTCAATCCGACACCGTCGGCTATACCGAAGATCCAATCGTTTCCTCCGATGTCATCGGCATCACCCAAGGCACGATGTTCGACTCCGCCTGCACTTCCGTGATGGAAGTCGAAGGCAAGCAACTCGTCAAAGTCATGTCATGGTATGACAACGAAATGTCCTATACTGCTCAGATGGTCCGCACGCTGAAATACTTTGCTCAGCTGATCTAGATCGACGACCTTCATTAAGCATCCCGGAAGGGGTGCTTTTTTCTAACTCGCGAAAGGAGGAGTCCGCATGGCCTATTTGAATCAGGTTCTTGCCGCAATCGAACAGTTCGTTCAATCCCATTTGTGGTTTGCTCCCCTTTCGGCGGTCGGGTTGCCGTTTTTGGAAGCCTTGATGCCGTGGCTTCCTCTGACCGCCCTGGTCTCATTCAACCTCTCGGTGATGTCGATGGCTTACGGCTCCCTTTGGGGAACGGTCTTGACCATCCTTCTGACGGTTCTTGGATCGTTTTCCGGCATGTTTCTGATATTTTTGGGGATCCGCGCGACCTTTTCCCGGCGGTTCATCGACAAAGTTCAAGCCCACCCGTTCGGTCGGAAATTCCTCAGTATTGTCCAAGGGGACCGGATTTGGCTGGTGTTGATGTTGCTGTGCAATCCGTTCCTTCCCTCCTCGATCATGAACTATGCCATTTCCCTAACCCCGATCAAAATCCCCAAATACGTGGGATTGACCTTGGGTTCACGGGTCGTGACCATTTCATTCCTCATCTTCCTCGGCAGTCTTTTCAATCTGCAGGAACATCCTTTGAACGTCATCTGGTTGATGTTGGTCTATGGATTGTTGTTTCTTCTGTTTGCTTGGTTTCAGAACCGTCGAAGCCGTTCCCACCCCTCCTGAACGTTTCAACCGTCGCGAAGACGGTTTTTTTTATTTTTTTGAAAAATGTCGTTGACAAACAATACTACGCATTGTATAGTATTATGCGTAAGGAGGTATTGATGTGGACACACAACTGAAAAAAGGCTTTTTGGAACTGCTGGTATTGGCATCGCTGAAAACCCAAGCCTCTTACGGATATCGGATCATTCAAGACGTTTCTTCCGTGATGGAGATCTCCGAATCGACGCTCTATCCGATCCTCAAACGACTGGAATTGCAGAATTACGTTGTTACCTACACCGAAGAATTCAACTCGCGGCTTCGCAAGTATTACCAGATCACCAGTTCGGGAATTCAACGGTTGAAGGATTGCCGGGAAGAATTCCAAGAATTGATCAAGATTTACGATTTCATTTTGAATTAGGGGGACCCTCATGAACAAGTATGAATTTTTGTACAAATTGAATCAGGCACTGGATCAATCCTCCGCCAAAGAACGGCAGGAAGTGGTCAAATATTACGATGAACTGATCCAGGACGCCATCGACAACGGTGAGAGCGAAACGGCCTTCATCGACAAACTCGGCAGCATCGACAAAATCGTCCGTACCCTCCGGACCGACCGCGATTTCATGACCAACGTCAAGGAGAAGAAGGATTATCAATTGCAAGCCGCCTTCAGCGTTACCGTCAAAATCCTCGGATATCTGCTGTTGATCGGTATAATTTTCGTGATTGGTTCTCTCGGATTTTCGCTGATGGCGACCGGAGCGGGAATGGTGGTCTACGGAGGCATCGAACTGTACTTTACTTTGAACTCCATCTGGGTTTGGAACACCGTTCTCGTCTATGGCGGAACCATCGCCCTCGGACTGGGGCTGTTGCTGGTGGGAATCGGGATTTTCCAATGGATCGTCAAAGAATCGAAGAATCACCTGGAAAAAGTAATGGAGTTCATCGCGAAAATCGCGCAACCCAAAACCAAAAAGGAAGGCGAATCAAATGAGTAAAATCGCAAAATGGGGCATCGCCCTGGTTCTGATCGGAATCGTCGGAGCGGGCGTCGGTCTTTTGATTTCTGTGGGCGAAGGCCAACGTTTCTTCGAAGATCAGGACTACGTCAAGGTTACCGAATCGATCGATGCGGACGCGCTCTCCCGGATTTTGGTGGAGATGGAAAACCGTCGCATCGTCATCGGCGAAAGCACGACCGCGAACATCGAAGTCACCTATTATGAATCCGAGAAGGATCCCATCGATTCGTCCCAGGAAGGTGACACCTTCTCGCTGGTCAACGATCCCGTGTGGTATTGGGGATTTCTCTGGTGGATGAACTGGGGCCGGTGGTTCACCGGTGAAAAGACGACCGTCACGATCCTCATCCCCGAAGGCACCGACTGGGTCCTGGATCTCGACACCGCCAACGGCAACATCGAAATCATCGAGGTCGACCCGATCGCGTCTCTCACCTTGGATACCGAGAACGGGGATCTCCTGTTGGAAAAACTGGCTTTTGACGGTTCGTTACGGGCCAAGACCACCAACGGGGCCATCCGTTTGGATGAGGTACAG
>JAKLGB010000143.1 GCA_022710895.1 Bacillota bacterium | reverse complement strand
GCGCCGGATATGCCCGGGTCGTTGGCGACAAGTGCTACATCACCCTGCGCGAGTACCCGATATGCCTGCAGCATGAGGTTCGGCACTGTTACGAAGGTGCGTGGCATGGCAACGAAATCAGCTCCGACGATTGCTATTGAGCCTTACCTTGTCTGATGGGTGAAATTGCTGCGCCAAAACGAAAAAGGCCCATCTTTCGATGAGCCTAGGTCGTTGAATCGAATGGTGCCGGCACCAGGAATCGAACCCGGGACCTACTGATTACAAGTCAGTTGCTCTACCAGCTGAGCTATACCGGCATCAGGGCGCGCCATTATATCCATTGGAGCTGACGAGTAAACCGCAAAATTGCCAGCTCGGCTGACGAGATCCTGGCAATCTTTATGCACATTCGAACTAAAGCTGGAACTTAAGTGCCAGATACCACTGCGTCACCTGAAGATTTCCTGTAAGGCATTGATTTTATTTATTTTGTATATTTGCCCGGTATTGGTGCGTTTTGCCTG
>JAKLGB010000142.1 GCA_022710895.1 Bacillota bacterium | reverse complement strand
CTCAAGATTTTCATGCAAAAGTTCGATCCCTACATCAACGTCGATCCCGGAACGATGTCGCCGTATCAACACGGCGAAGTTTTTGTCACCGATGACGGGGCCGAAACCGATTTGGACTTGGGTCATTATGAACGTTTCATCGACGAGAACCTTTCCATCAATAGCTCCGTTTCAACCGGAAAAATCTATTCCGCCGTCATCGAGAAAGAACGTCGGGGCGATTATCTCGGGGCCACGATTCAAGTCATCCCTCACATCACCAACGAAATCAAAGCCCGCATCGAAGCCGCCGCCTCCGAATCCGATGCCGATATCGTCATCACCGAAATCGGGGGAACGGTCGGGGACATCGAGTCGTTGCCGTTTCTGGAAGCGATCCGACAAGCCCGCCGCGACTACGGATTTCACAATACGCTTTACATCCACAATACCCTAGTCCCGTTTTTGGAAGCCGCCGGCGAGTTGAAAACCAAGCCCACTCAACACAGCGTCAAGGAGTTGCGGTCCGTTGG
>JAKLGB010000141.1 GCA_022710895.1 Bacillota bacterium | reverse complement strand
AGAAGATCGGTACCGGCGACTTCACCAATATTTCCTTCGACGCCGGAACGATGGCCGCCATCCAAGGCATGTCGGAAGCAGACCGCACAGTCGTCTTGGAATCCTACATTATCCGGGCGACGATCACCGATACGATGGAAAACCTCGTGACGGCGAAGAACGCTCAATACGTGCTCGATTGGACTCCCGAGTTCTGTTTCAACCTCGATACGGAGGATTATGAAGTCGGGTACGATGGGACCTTGCTGACGTTCCTTGATTCCGTCGATATCTTCAAGTTCCTCAACAACGATCATAGCATCACCGACTGATCCAACCCAAAAGGGAGACCGGAAACGGCCTCCCTTTTCTTTATAGATAAACGAGCGAAAAGATGCCGGTTTTCGGTTTCATGACGAACGCGTCATCCGGGAAATCCATCTCATTGGGGAAAATGAGGTTCTTCGGGTAAACAATCAAGGAATCCCGTCCTCACGGTGAAAGGCCTCGAAGAAACCAAATCAACTTTCGGAATCATTGAGG
>JAKLGB010000140.1 GCA_022710895.1 Bacillota bacterium | reverse complement strand
AGGCCGTCATCCGGAAAGGCGCTCGGGTCGTCGACTCGGTGCTGATGAATCAATGCATCGTCGAAGAAGGAGCGCAAATCCGCCACGCCATTCTGGATAAAGAGTCCCGCGTCCTGAAGAACGCCGTCGTCAACGGTTCTCCCGAAGATTTGTTCGTAACGGAGAAAAAGCAGATCGTCGCCAACGACGAAGACTTGACGGTCGTCCAGATGGCGGTCGAATGCCAGCCGTTCGTAAAAACCGGAGGATTGGCCGACGTCGTCGGGGCACTTGCAGAGCATTATGCGCGTTTGGGCGTCGAGTCGCGGGTCATTTTGCCACTGTATCCTTCGGTCAAGCAGAAGTACCAGTATCTGCTGGAGATGAGGGCCGATGGGGTCATCGATTTCAACCAAAAAAAATACAAAGTCACTTTTTACACCTATAGCAACGAAAACGTCCTTTACGGGTTCGTCGAGTCCTACGATTTCTTCGACCGTCCTCAAATTTACGGATATGCGGACGACGGGGACCGTTTTGCTTTTTTCTCCAAAGC
>JAKLGB010000014.1 GCA_022710895.1 Bacillota bacterium | reverse complement strand
AAGGAAAAACTACCCGGATGACGCCTTAAATCAGCATACCCCCATTTTCGGGTTGATTTCTGGTTGAAGGGTCTTGACGGATCCCGTTTCGATATTGTACGATGAAGGCGGAGGTGTTAACATGCCAAGTTCCTACAAACTCGAATTCCCGGTGGGTGTCCCCACCAAGGACTTGTTTGATGCCCTCGCCAAAACCCCAGCCATCGGAACATTGAAAGCCGAACTGTCCCAACCCGAACAAGGACGCATGTTGTTCATCAATCCGTCCACGTGGGCCAAACGCGGACAAAACGTCCTCGTTCTGTTCCGCAGCGAAGGCCCCAGCAAGACCGTTGTCGTTGTTCATTCTTCTTGCATCTCCGGACTGCAGGTGTTCGACGGGGGACAAAATCAAAAAAACTGCGAAATGGTTCGCGATCACGTTCTCGGCTTGGCCAAGAAAATCGCAGTGGAGTAGGGGGTTGGCTCCCTACTTTTTTTGTCCTTAATCACTTCAAAAAAAGTGGAAAAATTTTGACAAATATGATAAGATTATAAGAGCATCGAAAGGGAGGATTCCGCATGGATCCGAAACAGAAAATCGCCAATGCCATTTTCCCCTCGGTCACCCAATCATTGGATGATCTCGAACATCGATATCCCCCCAGAAATCTCCCCAAAGGCGCGATGGTTACGCGTTTCGCTCCCTCGCCTACGGGCTTTTTGCATATGGGCTCCCTGTTCGCTTCACTCTGTTCGTGGCGATATGCCAAACAGACGGACGGGGTGTTTTTCTGTCGTTTGGAAGATACCGATACGAAACGCGAAATCGCGGGCACCGGCGATCAAGTGTTACGCGAATTGAAAAACTTTGGCATCATTCCCGATGAAAACTTCATTGATGGCGGAGCCTATGGACCTTATGTCCAAAGCGAACGGAAACCAATCTATGATATCGTCATCAAATCCATGATCGAGAACGGCGCCGCTTATCCCTGCTTCTGTACCCATGAAGAACTCGACGAAATGCGCCAACGCCAAGAAGCCTTGAAAGTGAATCCGGGGTACTGGGGAGAATATGCCACTTGCAGAAACCTCTCCCCCGATATGGTCCTTCATCGAATTGAAAACGGCGACCCATACGTCATCCGTTTTCGTTCTCCCGGACAATCGCATAACAAGATCATGATTACCGATCTGATCCGCGGATCCTTTGAAATGACAGAGAACGATCAGGACATCGTGATCATGAAATCCGACGGACTTCCGACCTACCATTTCGCCCACTTGGTCGATGATCACTTCATGAGAACCACTCACGTCACTCGCGGAGAAGAGTGGATGCCCAGTCTTCCCATTCATTTGCAATTGTTTGACGTGATGGGCTGGAAACGGCCAGAATACGCACATCTCCCGGTCATCATGAAGATGGACGGAGACACCCGTAGGAAGTTGTCCAAGCGAAAAGATCCCGAAGCCGCGGTATCCTATTTTCTGGAAGCGGGATATCCTGTCGAAGGTTTTCTCGAGTATCTAATGACCATCGCCAATACCAATTTCGAAGGATGGCGGTTACAAAATCCCACCGCAGACATCTTCGAGTTCCGATTGTCTTTCGACAAGATGACGTTGGATGGAGCCCTCTTTGATTTGGAAAAAGTCAAATCGATTTCCAAGGACCGGTTAGCCCTTCTTTCCGCGGAAGAGATTTCCGGTAGAGCATTGACGTGGGCAAAAGCCTATCAACCCGAATTCGCCGCTCTCATCGAAGCCGATCCTAAAAAGTTCTCCGCATTCATGTCCATCGAACGCGGAGGAGAAAAGCCCCGAAAAGACTATGCCAAGTTCTCCGACATTTTTCCAATCATTGACTTTATGTATCCAGAGTATTATGATAGATACATGTGCGATCCGCTTCCGTGGAATGAGACCCTTTCCAAGGAAATCTTGATTGGAACATTGGCGTCCTATGTGACCGATCCGTTTCTTGATTTGTCGGAAAGCGAATGGTTTGAACGGTTGAAAGCGTTGGCCGCTTCGCAAGGATTTTCTCCTTCCGTCAAAGAGTATAAGAAAAACAAAGAAGCGTTCCATGGTCATATCGGCGATTTCGCCGAAATTATCCGCATTGCCGTATCCGGACGGAAGAACACTCCGAATTTCTATTATGTGTTAAGAATCCTCGGCGTCACTGAAGTCCGACGCCGAATCCAAAAAACGATTGCCCTTCTCCAAGGGTGATCGCAACTGGCCCGTTGGAGAAATGGTTAACTCATTGCCCTCTCAAGGCAACATTCACGGGTTCGAACCCCGTACGGGCTACCAATGATTTCCGTGAGGATCTGTCTACCAAGACAGGTCCTTTTTGCTAAACATGGCGGTTGAAGCACTGATTGATATGGAAATTAATGAGTGGTCTACGATACTAAATACATTGGTAGGAAATGTTCGATCGGGATGATGGAAAAAACTTCTCATTCGTTAGGAATAGCGGTATAATTTAGGAAGAAGAAAGAAGGGATATTATGGACAAGAACGATAAAGCGAAAAACGACAAACTGACGATGAAGAAAAAAGCTGATAAAAACAATCCCAAACTCAAAAAACCCTACATCGCCGGCGTCTCTCAACCCGACCCCATCGGCAAGGGCTCCAAAAAAACCTATTGAGCATTCACGTATTTATGCGAATGGCGTCCCCTCCCCAGGGAACGCCTTTTCCTTTTTTCCGTGCGTCAAGCGGACGTTCTTGAAAAAAAAGAACGGAGGCTTATCGCTTCCGTTCTTTGGTACGCAGAGGGAGGTTTCAAGCGCCCCGGACGAGGTTTTTTCCTTCCTTTTTTGCGAGATAGAGGTTCTTGTCCGCCGCGCCGACGAGTTCCTCCAGCGATGTTTCGTGATCGAGCGCCTTGAGACCGACGCTCACGTTGACGAAAAGCGTTTCTCCGTTGGGAACGGAAAAGGCCTTCGAGGCGACGGCCTGTTGGATCCGATGGGCAAGGCAGATGCCGGACTCCTTGGCCGTGTTGGCCAAGCCCACAACGAACTCGTCGCCCCCGTAGCGGCCAAGGATGTCAGCCGCCTGGAGTTGATCCCTGATGAGACCCGCCACGCCTTGGAGGACGGAGTCGCCCGCGGCATGGCCGAAACGGTCGTTGATATCCTTGAAGTCGTCGATGTCGATCATCAGGACGCAAAGCGAATCGCCACGTTTTCGCGCGGTTTCGAACAGCGTGCCGAGCAGGTGGAACGCATACTGACGATTGTAGGTGTTGCACAAAAAGTCGTTTTGCGCCATGCTCATCATCAGGCGCCCCTCGACCTTTTCGGTGACGTCGATACAGGAACCGATGAAACCGACGAAATCCCCTTTGCGGTCAAAGACGGGAACACCCCGGTCGTTGATCCACCGGTATTCGCCGTCATGGCGCCTCAGGCGATAGTCCATCTCGAACGGCTGGTGGGCGTGGAAATGATCGAGATAAATTTTGACGCAGCGATCATAGTCGTCCGGGTGGACGCCAGCTGCCCAGCCGAATCCCTTTTCCTGCGCATGGGTGCGCCCTGTGAAGTCAAGCCAAGTCTTGTTGAAATAATCGCATTCGGTGCTGAGATCGGCACGCCAAATCATGTTCGGAGACGATTCGACGATCAATCGATATTGTTCTTTGGTCATCCCGGTGATTTTTCCTTTCTAGATTGAAACGAAACCTATGTATATTCTATCCCATTTCGGTCGGTTTTTCAAGGATACCGATCCTAGCGAGTTCATACTTGCATCCTGATTCGGGGCGGACGGCCTTTGGACCGTCTTCCCTCCTTTTTTCAGGAGATACGTTCCCCAGCTTTCAGGAGTCTCGTGAAACAACCCGGGCCTCATCGCCCGCGACTCACTCAACGCCGTTCCGGATTTCATAAAGGGTCGTTCGAATGATTGTGGATCTTTTTGCAATGCGGGCAGACAATGTCCGCCAGGTGGTTGATCTTAGTGATGTTTCGGAAGAACATGGAAGATTCGATTTTCTTTTTGTAGAACCAGTACTCATCTTGTTTATAGTCGGTGATATTGATGGCATATTTTTTTAAATGCGCATTGTCGGTATAGAAAAAGGATTTCTTTGTCTCGGGGCAAACATTCTGTTTGATTTGCGTCATGCAATCGTTGCACTGATATCCCTCGCCATATGGATCTTTATGCAGTTTCCCGCCGCAGAACGGGCAGACATCGCGAGATCGGTCGGAATAAACCATTCCTTTAAGAAGGATTTGCTGAATCCTTCGAAACGAGTCCACGTCTTCCATGCTGATAAAAACGTCGTCACGCTCCACATAATCTTCATCAAAGGGATTGGCGATGATGACTTCGTCGACTTCATAATCTGCTTTTCGTTGCTGGATTTCTTCAGGGTCGGTCAAACTGCCGGCGATCATTACCCGGTAAGGGGCGTCTTTGGAAAATTGCAGGATGATTTCATTCTTGATCGTGTTCGAGACCATCAGTTTCCAACCTTTGAAAGCGAAGACCGAGTTCAAAAACACCAGATTCATTTTAGCTTTTGGATCGATTTCAAAATTGAAATGGCCGATGGCGAAAAGGGTCAAAATTCGGACATAGGTCAAGTAATTCAAATTCAGCTGCTCATAATCGATTTTCCCTTTATCTTCTTGTTGGATTTCGTGGTGGCTCTGGAGATATTTGTAGGTCCTGTAGACTTGTCTGTAGTCTTTCTGCATCAAGAAGATGTTGGTTTTCCGAAGCGGAAGTTTTGGATTTCTCGCGGCGTTTTTCTTATAAATGGGTTTGGATAAGCGCGGTTGGATCGTGTTTTTGACCACAGACAATTCCCCGAGCAATTCTTTGGACAAGGTAAAATAGTGGTTAAAATCCCGGATATACCCCGTATGCAGTTTTCCCAAGGCCAAAAAGTAGTCCACGTGATTGACCTTTTCAAGGAGATTGAACTTCATTACATTGCTGGCATAAAGCAAGCTGTTCAACGTTCTTGCGTTTTTCTTGATCAGAGATAGGACTTCATCGATGAAATTGCAAAAAACGACATTTTCAAAAATGCCGTAATCGTCTTCGTAAATCCGCGTTAACAACTTTCGCGGCTTGACCCCGCGTTTCGTCAGGTTGGAAACATTATGTGTGTGGTTCGCTAAGTGCAGAAACGTGGATTGATTGATGATCCGTGCGTTTTCTACCGGCAAAACGTCGTCAGAGTCTTTCAAGACCACAATCGGTTTTCCGAAGATTCTTTTGACTGCAGGCATGGTTTTCCGAATCACGCCGACGGTGGTTTTCAATTTAGCGAAATCAAAATCTGGGTCGACGGAAAAAAGCGTCATATCATGAACGACATAATAATCAAACTCGATGTAGGAAACCATGCCGTGCTTTTCCACGAATGATTGAATGTTTTTCAGCAGAGAAGTAAAACGAAAATAGTCCTCCTCGCTGATGCGGACGTAATAAGGGCTCATTTTACTCACTATCAAGACGTTTGATGAATTCGACGCATTGATGCAGTTTTAACTTTTCAAACTCCATTTGCAGCTTCTCTTTATCATCGATGGTTTTGACTTCCAGTTTAGCCACAACTTTGCTGAGCAGAATCTTTTCGATGGCCTCTTTCTCAACATCTACGTTGGCAAAGCAAGCGCAGTAGATGTTGACGAAATCCTCCATCTGTTTCAAGATCCGGTTACCAAAAGAAATGTTGTAAGGCGCAAGCAAAGCCTCCACACTTCGGATCAGTTCATTCTGTTCCGCATCAAATTTTCCGTTTTTCTTAGCTTCAGACAAAAGGCGATTCATGGTTTCATAATCGTAATATTGCTGGGGAATCGGATCGGTGAAATTGCGGACCTTGGCAGCCCGTTTGGTAAAATTCATGGTGAGCGCCCGGTCATAGACTTTGTCGGAGATAACGAAGGTCGACTCGTCGCGATTGGCCGTGCCGATGAACCAGACATTCGGGGGAACCTTCAAGGTATGACCTTGTTCCAAAGCGAGATATTCCACTTCCCCTTCCTTTTCCGTCCGACTCAACTTGATATTGATCAGTTTGAGTTCCCGTTTATCCTCTTCATGTTCCATGAGCGACAGGAAGTCCGAAAAATAGTATTCAATGCGGGACAGATTCATTTCGTCGAGCAAAATGAACGTGAAAATCTCTTTATTCAACGCGGTCTTGTAAAGGGCCAACGTAAATTTCTTCGGAGTGTATTTCATGGAGAATTCATTGTAGTAGCCCAGCAACTCGTTTTTGTCTTTCCATGAGGATTCGACTTCGACGATTTCACAATTTCCCAAGATGGCTTCGGAAAAAATCTTTGGCAAACTGGTTTTTCCGGTTCCTGACATTCCTTGCAGAATCGACAACTTGCTCGCTCCCAACCCGGCGACGAAGGTTGCGATGTCTTGTTCGGTATAGGAAAGATGAAGGCGGCAATTCTTTGCATATTCGACGACGAAATGAACCATTTCCTTCAAGGTGGTGTTGGGCGTTTTGATGGTTTTTCGGCGTTCGAGTTCCTGACGAAACCCATCCGTCTTCTCATCCAATTCGGTGAAGGCCGGACAGGGATCAAAACGACTCGGGGTTTCCTCCTCATCGTTCGGGGTGTCGGAAGCGGATGAGATTGGAGCGGGCGATGCTTCGGGAGAGGGAAGGGCTACCGATTCCAAGGCGACCAAATCGTCCCGATCGAAGGCTTTTCGAAGAAACATGATGACGAGGACCGCCACGGAAGCGATCAAAGCATAAACGGCATCGGATTTGATCACATAAACATATTCGCTCAAATTCCCGGGAACCGGGATTCCATAGTGATCAAAGATTCCTAAAATAACCGAGAAATCGATTTTTTGTCCGATTTGAAAGTAATACCCGGAAATACTGATCATGAAAACGAAGAAAAGGTTGACCGCCGCCCCGGATTTGACAATCGAGTCAAAATGACGGTATTTCGAAAGATAAGCGGAAATGGCAACGACCAGACAGATCGACGATGCCAGAATCATGGCGACGAGGACAAAAGCGATGATTCGATACCCGGGATCCAAGACCGGATAATCCGTCAAAATGGTGATTCCCGTCAAACTGATTAAATCCGAATAGGAACCCGATTGGATTTCGATGATGATGATCTTCAACAGCAACATGAGTCCGGTGATCGCGGTTAACAAAACGAGGTAGAATAACGATTCGATGCGGGGAAAACGAAGTTTGGTCTGACTGATCGCCGTATGATTCAACGCGTGGAATTTGCCGAGAAAAACGGAGAATACGAAGATGTTGGCACTGGCCAAAAGCATGGGAACATAGGCAATCGTTTGAGCCGAATTGCCGATCAAAGTGTGATAGATGACCATCGTTAATCCGGTGATGAAAAACGCTAAGGTGATTAGAAAAACAAAGGTCATCAAGTTTTTGGATTTTTTAATGAATCCTTCCTTGTCATAGAAGTAATAGGAAATGCATTGAGCCAAAAAAAGGATCAAACTTAGGAGAAGGGCAAAGTCCACTAAAAAGAAAATGACGATTTCGATGTTCGATTCCCCGGAAAACAAAACCCTCCCGAGAATGGCGGAATATTCCGAATCCGACCACACCACGGAAAACATCGGTAAAGCGAAAGTCACGAGGACGATCAAGATGGCAATCACGTCGACGATCAGAACGGCCATCGGGATTTTCGAGAGACCCAACTGGATGTCTTTTTCTGCTTTTTTTGGATCCTTCGTCAAGTGTAAGATTTTTCCTCTGAGGATCAATAACACCAAAGCCACCAGAAGGAAAACAACATTGACAATCACAAGAATCAGAGCGAAGGCCGATAGAAACTGGAAAAGGGAATGAAAAACAATCAGTAATGTTTCAAAAGCGAAAAAGAAGATGAGGGCGAACACGAATCCCTTATTATTCTTTTTGAGGATGCTGATTCCCGTAAAAAGCAGAGGTACGATCGACAGGTAGAAGAGGATGGTAAAAGCATAAGCGAAGATATGGACGAAATCCGCAATCGCAATATTTTCTGCCAACACCCAGAAGTTTTGCTCATAAGGAGACACCAAGTTGATCGACAGGACTCCCAAATTGAGGAAAAAGACGATCAATAACGACCCCAAAGTCAACAGCCCGATGAACCAAGGTTTCTTAAAAAGTGCCTTCATGTCAAAATCCTCCTCCAATAAAACACCGACAAGTGGTTCGGAAATGAGCGAATCCGACCTTCGGTCTCCGTGTTATTAGTCGTTCCCATTTTTATTTATGATATCACTTCACGGGCAGAAAAGGAAGTGTGGCCGTGAAAACCGCACCTCAAAATGGTCTGGATTTTCGATTTTTCTAGTCCGTTTCTTTTCCATCGTCCTTGGGAAGGGATTTCCAATCTACAAAAAGGGTGTCGATATGCGGTCATGAAGAACCCCAATCGACACCCATAGTATGAATCAGTGCATGTGAAAACAATTCTCTACTTCAAGAAGGGTTTCCGTCATAGTAAAAAGTATACAACGTAAGTGACAGCCTGGCTCCCACATCGAGAACATCGGCATTCACCGCCGCAACATGGAAGATGCGATCCAAATCCGCAAGAGCATCGAGATAATCGGGGATTTTTGTCTCATCGTCGACGGTCATAGAGATCGTGACTCGGACCGTCTTCAGACGGTTGGGAAGCGCGGCTGAAAACGGATTGTCGCTGTTGTTCTCGATTCCTTCCTGATAATCCGAAGATGCAAATCCGGCGATTCCTCGAGCAATGGACAAATCGTTGGCGATTCCGAGCTGATCGAACTCCGTCGGAAGTTCGTCGATGATCTCTCCGAGTTCATGATAGGTCGATGTTTGCGAAGCATTAACGATGGAAGCAATCCGACGGTTTAAATCCGTTTGTTGGGCTTGCAATTCCGCCAGTTTGGCATCTAGTATAGCAACCATCCCGAACCGAACTCCGATGACGACGAGAAAGAGAACGAGAAGAACCATCACAAAATTTACGCGACTGATGCGTTTCCCGAAGACATTGCGCTCACGCATGATGGAAGGTCACCTCGATCAATTGAGCCCCAAGATTCGCATAAACGGGGAATCCGTCCATCCACCGGCTCGGGCTCGGAATTCCCGTGACTGCGTGAGTCTCATAGGCATTCAACAGGAATTCTTCCAAGGCATTCGGGCTTGAACTGACGAGAATCAAGACGATTTCCGACTCTTTTGCCCGATATCGGTAGTTGACGACCTCAAGGGAATCTCCGGAAATGGCCAGCAAATCCCCAATGAAAACCGATGGTTCCGCTTTAGCGGCATTCAAAGTGTCGTATGCGTCGCTATATGCGCGTTCCGCGGGAGAAAACACGGGTCGCAGTGCGTATTCCGCCTGAAGTGCAGACAATTGCGATGCCAAATTTTGATTTTCGTTTTGAGCGATAAAGATCTCTTCGTACATCGTATGGTACGGAATGTAGATCAAACTGACGGCTGCGAACAGGAAGAACGCCGTTCCCAACATCCATTTGATGATTCGATGCGCCACATCGGGTCGATCCAACCGAAAATCGAACCAAGGCATCTTTTCCAGATTTCCAGGCTTTGGGATTCCAGCGGCATAAGCGACAAGACTGGTGCGGTTCCAACCGCCACCGGCGGTAGGAGCATCCGGAATTTGGAATACTTCATAAGGAATGGCTGTCCGTTTGTTCGCAAAAGCCGCGGAAAATCGACTTTCGTTTTCTTGTTCGCTTTGGGAAACAAAAACGACTTTCTCCAATATCTTCTCGCCGTGATGGAGATTGTATCGATAGTAGTTGGCGATTCGTTCGACATAGTTGTCGATCTGATCATATCTGGATTCGGTTTCCGCTTCGAATTCTTCGATCATATTGAAAATCGGAATGTCGTCTTCGAAAATTTTGATGGTGAAATAGGTGTCATAGACCGTCACCAGCATCAGATTGCGATGGGTGAGGCCGATCGTTTTGGAATAAAGAGTGTACAAAGCGAGTGCGGGCATGTCGAAATGGACCTTCTTGATGCCGAGTCGATCAAAAATGTCCATATAGTCGTTCAACAATCGATCATCGGAAGCCACCGCCAAGACTTTGGCGACCTGATCGTCCTGCCCAATCAAATGGTAAGAAACGCGGGGCTTGGTAAATGGAAAATGAAGACTTTTCCCCAGTTCGGCGTCCAGATAGTCGGAAATTCCTTCCTCTCTGACAAATTCACGCTTCACTTCTGTGACCCTCATCATGACATTTTGACTGTTCAGAACCAAACGGATCCTTTTCGGATGAATGTTGCTGGTTTTGAACAACGTTTTCAGCCGAGTCAGAAGCAGAACCGGATCGATCACGTATCCATTTTCCAAAATGCCCTTTTCCAATGCGATATTGCCATGAATATCGACTTTTTTTCGTTTTCCTTGTTCACGAAAAAAACCGATGGACGAATCGGAAAAGTAGAGATTCATATCAATTTGATTTTTGTCTTTCATGGCTTCACCCGCCCAAAAGTCCAAGATACCAAGCGATGATTTCCCGTCCTGCGGCATGGGCAATCAAAACCCCGGCAAACAGGAAGGGAACAAATGGAAGTTCTTTGCCTTTTCGTTTTCCGATCATTCCCGACAGAAAGCCGCCCAAGGCCGCCAAAAACAAGGCTAACAGACCCTGATCCCATGTCAGAACGAATCCGATGAAAAGGCCCAATTTCACGTCTCCGCCACCCAGAGCTTCCTTTTTCATGATTCGTTCTCCAAAAAATGCCAATAGGTAGAGAAGACCGAAAAGCACTGCAGCCGACAAGCCATACCGAAGAAAAGTGCCATCGATGACCCGAATCAAAATGAGGGGAACCCATCCGAATAACCAAACACGATCGTGGACAGTCTTGGTGGCAATATCGGATAGAGAAACGGAAAGCATGACCACGATGGTGATGAGGCCCACCGCGAGTTCCCAAGACCATCCGAAAATCAGGTATTCTGCGGCGAAAAGAAGCCCACCGATGAGTTCGGTTAATAAATGTCGTAACGGAATCGGTTTTCCGCAAATACGGCATCGGCCGAGGGAGAAAAGGTATCCGAAGATCGGAATCACATCGACGAGGCAAAGAGTGGATCCGCAAGACTCGCAACGACTCCGTCCCCCGATGGATTCGTTTCGATCCAGACGGTCGGCGACGAGTTGGGCAAAGGAAGAAAACACCGATCCGAAGAGAAAGGCCAAGACCGAATAAACAATGGTCATGAAAACTTTCGCCCCTTTCCGGATACTTTCTGCGTCACTCATCATTATACCTTGATTTGCGTTTTTTGACAAGGCGAACCGGAAACAAGGAAAAAGGATGCCCATAGGGACATCCTTTTTCTCATCTGTTTTCTTTGAGGATTACGGAACCAAGCTGGCGACGCCGGCTTCGGTGACCGAAACCTTCCCGTCGAGGGTCGTGAAGGTCGTCGCAGCGCCTTCCACCGCAAACGTCACGGTTGTTCCGCTGATCGTGAGCGTAGCATCTTCGAGGAATGGGTTGGATTCCAAGTAGCCGGCGGTGACCAATTCGGCAATCGTGACTTCGTTGTCCGCTTCGGCTTGCGCATAGTTCACGGCCACTTCGGCGATGAGGTCATAAGAAGCTTCGGCCGCATTCATCCGTTGACGGTTGATCAGACCGCTGATCGCCGGGACGGCGATGGCGGCGATGATGCCCATGATGACGATGACGGCAAGCAGTTCGACAAGCGTTACCCCTCTTTTGTTCAATTGCATGGTTTTCATTTGGGACTCTCCTTTTTTCTTTATCCTGTCAAGTTTATCCGACAGTCAGTATTTTACCTATTTTGGAAGGCATTTGCAAGCAATTAGCCCAAAAAAGGACAGAATTTCCTTAAATTTGGGATCCAAGCGAAATCATCGGTAACATCAATGCCAAAATCATCACTCCGACAAGAACATAGACAAACAACAGCAAAATCGGTTGGATCGCACTTTTGATTTGTTCGACGCGTAATTCCGAGACTCCGTTATAATACACGGAAAGATTTTTCATCAGCCCGGGGACATCTCCCGTTCGTTCTCCGGTGGCGATCATCCGAGACATGATCGGGTCGATGAACTCGGATTCTTCGAATGCTTTGGAAAGGGGAAGACCATCGTCGACGTAGGCGAGAGTTTTCGTCAATAACTCGCGGTAGATGACGTTGGATACGACACTGCGGACCGTTTGCAGGGCCACCACCGAATTGATGCCGTTCTCCATCATTTGCGACAGGGATCCGGCAATCAGAATTTGATTGGACATCCGTATCAGCGGACCGGCGATGGGAAGTCTCAACGTGAGAAGGACCAACCCGCGATGAAAAGCCGGGACTCGTCGGTTCAAAAACCAGAGGACCGAATTGACGATTGCAACCCCACCGAAAATCGGTAACGCATTCTGAACTGCAAAGTCTCCGGCGGACAAAAAGAATTGGGTGATGCCGGGCAGTTCCGCTTCACCGAAAGAAGCGAACAGACCCGTGATGTTTGGGAAAACGAACAAAAGCATCCCTGCCGCAATCAATAATGCCGCCACCAAGTAGATCACCGGCATCCGTAAAGCGCCTTTGATTTGGTTGTTGATTTTTGTCTGGCGGTCATAATAAGCCGCCATCGAAAGGATCGTATCAGGCAGGGTTCCCGATAACTCACCGACTTCAACCATCAAAACGAGCAATTTGGGGAATTCTTTGGAGCGCACAGCCAAAGCCTTGGACAAAGAAAGACCATTGTAGACGTTTTGATACAATTCAAAAAGAATCATGCGAAGGCCGTGTCGTTCTTGTTGAAGCGAAAGCAATTCCAGTGCGGGAAGAATGTTTACTCCGGCCTTCATCAGACTTCCGAGTTGTCGCAAGAAAAAAATCATGTCTGTCGTTTTCAACGTTTTTCCGATCGTGATTTGGTTCAATCGGGCCAACAGATTCGTGTATTCTTCCAGCCGGATTTCACCATAGTTTCGGGATTTGAGGAATTTCAGGGCAACTTGTCGGTCGATGGCTTCAATCCGGCCCCGGACGATTTTGCCGTCGACATTTTGGGCGATATATTTGAAATTGCGGAGACGCACGTTATCTCCTCCCCATCATTCGGCAGCGACCTTGAGGACTTCCTCAAGGGTCGTAATTCCGGATTTGACTTTTTCCAATCCCGCCTGAAGAAGGGAACGAGTTCCGATGGCTTGGGCTTCTTTTTCCAATTCGTCGATCCGGGCATTTCTGGCGATCAGATTTTGCATTTCCTTGGAAATGGGAAGGATTTCGAACAACCCGATGCGGCCCGCATACCCTTTGAAGTTGCAGGAGGGGCAACCTTTGGGACGACGGACCGTCTCAAGGGTTTGTCCGTTCCGAACAAACAATGTTTTTTCGCCTTCCGTTGGTCGATCTTCAAACGAACAATCGGGACAAAGTTTTCGGACGAGACGTTGAGAAATCACCCCGCTCAAGGAAGAGGCGATGAGAAAGGGTTCAATTTCCATGTCGAGCAATCGCGTGATCGTTCGGACGGCATCGTTGGTATGGATTGTGGATAGGACCAGGTGACCGGTAAGCGAGGCCCGAATGGCGATTTCGGCGGTCTCGACGTCACGAATTTCTCCGACCATTACAATGTTTGGGTCCTGACGAAGAATCGAACGGAGGGCTTTTGCAAAGGTCAAATCGACTTCCGGGTGCACTTGCACTTGGTTAATCCCGGGCATTTTGATTTCTACGGGATCTTCGACGGTGACGATATTCACGCCTGGATTATTGAGTTCGGTGATGCAGGAATAGAGAGTGGTGGTCTTTCCGGATCCCGTCGGGCCGCTCACGAGAACGATCCCGTTCTGCTTGGCGATCATCTCGCGAACCATTTTTTCGTCCCGAGGACTCATATTTAGGGCCTTGATCGAATTTAGGGCTGAAGCGGGATTGAGGATGCGGATTACCACTTTTTCTCCCCGAACGGTCGGTAATGTCGAAATACGTAGATCGATCACCCGGCTTTGAATCGGGGTTTGGATTCGCCCGTCTTGAGGAATTCTCGTTTCGGTAATGTCCATTCCGGACATGACTTTGATCCGAGAAACCATCTGTTTGTGGATGTTCAACGGAAATTCACGGACCGTGTCGAGGATCCCGTCCACTCGATATCGAACGACAATTTTGTCATCCATCGGATCGATATGGATGTCCGAAGCTCGCTGGAAGACCGCGGATGCGAGAATTTGGTTCACCAAAGCGACCATCGGGGTTTCGGCCGAATCGGAAATGGTTTCGGTTTCTTCCCTTGCGACGTTTTGTTTGATTCCCATCGCTTCAAGGGTTCGGGTAAAACCGTAGTATTTTTCGATTTGTGCGATGATTTCGTTTTTGGTTGATGAATAGGCTTTCGGCGAATATCCGGTCAGCACTCGTAACTCTTCAAAAACGCCAAAGTCCAGCGGGTCGTCGGTGGCGAACCACAGTTTCTTTCCTTCGATGCGGAGCGGAATGATGGTATGGCGCCGACAGAAGTCCTCATCGACCATTCCGAGAACTTCTTCATCGATCTTGAAGTTGGCCAGGGAAACACGACGGACGCCCGTCGATGTTTCCAAAGCCTTCAATATTTGTCCTTCGGAAGTGAATCCGAGACGAACCAAAACTTCTCCAAGGCGTTCGTCGAGGTTTTTTTGGAGAAGGGCGGTCTGAAGTTGTTCTTGGGTGATGATGTTTTCTTGAACCAGTATGTCCCCGATGCGTTTCAAAGCCATGTCAGTCCCCACCTTTCGATACGGTGTTTTCTCGGTAAATGGCAGAGATCGAAGGCCTTTCGTCGATTGCCACTCGTTCGGTGAACGCAGCGGATCCCGGGGCGACAACGGTTCGGTTCAAGAACCAAACGGATCCGTCGGTTCCCGGACGGACCACGACACGATAGATGGTCTCTTCCACGGTATCGATGACGATGACTCCCGGAGTGGAGGCATCGATCGAAGCGTCGTCAATGGTCTCAATCGAAAAGGGAATCGAAGCGGACAGTCCCCATACGGCGTCGACAGTTTCAACGAACGGATGGCCGATCAATTCCAAGCGGATCGATGTGGCACTTTCGGAACTGATGGCTAAATGATAGGTGACATCCATCGGATTGAAAAAGGAAAAGTCGAGTCCGGCTACGCGCATCACGCGAACATTGTTTCCGATTTCTGCCCAAGATGGCATTTCCGCCCAGGAACGGTATAAGAAAGAATGGAACCGCGTTTCGGCCGTGACTGTTTGCATACCCGAGGCAATGATGGATAATTGAATATTATCCAGATTGCTATCGGAAGTTGCCTCGAGCAGTGAAAAACGCGAACCGGGTTGGATTACATAAACCCCTCCGGCATCAACGATGGCTTCGGCGTCATCCGGGTCCAAGCCGTCGACGACGGTAGAGGCGATGACGGTTTGGGCGGAATTCGCAGATAGATATCGATCCAGTCGGTAGGTTTTGATTTGGTAAAGGTGGGAAATATCAGAAAGGAGATCAGATATAAAGGTGTTGGCATCGAAAAATGCGAAAATCGTTGTCGAGAATTGATTTTCGATACCGGATAATATGGCATCTTTGCCGGAATCATCGATGGTGAATACCGCCAGGTTTTCTGAGTTTCGAACGATCCGATGAATCGTTTCTTCGGAATCAAAGTCGATTTCCTGGAGGTCGATTTCGTACATAAACCCTTGGAAACTCAATCGGTAGGATGCATTCGCCCGCCATTCGGAGACACGACGCTCCAAATAGGTCGGGTATTCGGATTCCGGACGGTTTCCCAGATAAATTGGCCCGACACTGGTCTCGTCGATGGCGAGCGCCACCGACAACGTCAAAAAGGTTCCGATGGTGAACACCACCGAGAGAGTCAAAATGATCCAGGAGAAAACCCACATGACATCCCGCTTTACATGCATTTTTATCTCGTGCACCGATGCCACCCCCTATCATTATGATTATAGCAAATACCCAGATAAAAAACCACAGGATTAGCGGGTTCTCTCGAATGAATGATGGCAATTCCGACATCGGTGACCTCTTTTTTCCCGCAATCATGCTATAATGAAAACAAGAAAGGGGTTGATGACGTTGAAAAAAATCAATCGACATGGATTCACGCTTTTGGAAGCAGTCGGTTCATTTGTCATCCTTTCTCTTGTTTTGACGACAGCTACCATCTTGATCGTCAACGCCTACAACCGATCGATCGCCACCTCCCGTCAAGTCGATGCGGTCCGGGTCGGTGCCCTTGTCCGCGATGAAATCGTGGAACAAGCCACCTATTCGGAAGTGATCGCTTGGCTCGATGGATCGGCTAAAAACCTGACCACCGCCGATTGCGGCGACCCCGCTTCTCCATTTTCCTGTGTTCCGTTCACCCATGAAGTCGACGGCATTCTCTATGATTCCGAAGTCGTGGTTTCTTTTCAAGCACCCACGGTTTCATCGCTTACGTATCGAGTCGTCCGTTTTAGCGTGATCATCACCTATTTTGGAACACAGACGGTCGTCATCGATGGGGTGATTTATGATGAATAAAAAACATCGGGGCGTTACCCTTCCCGAACTCCTCGGAGCCATCGTCATCCTCGGTTTGGTCACCTCTCTTTTGGGAACCGTGGCGTATGCGATGATTCGGGGGATCGATCGGATTTCGGTCAACCAAACCGCGGAAACCACGGGTTTGGCCCTCGTCCGTTATTTGGAAAAAACCATGGAAGATAGCCACCCGAACACCTATTCCACCACTTGCGAACCCGCCGGTGGGTGTATCGTCTTGATTCAGGAATACACTTATGTTTATGATGCTGTCACCGGATCGATTTCGCCCCTCGTCCACCCCACGCCGTTGGAAACGGAAATCGCCGTTCATTCAACGGGGATTTTGGTTAACGGCGTACCTTTGGAAATGGGCAGTTTTACCCTCTCTCCGACCTCAACGCTTGTGGTGAGCTCGACCCCCACCAGAACAACGGTAACATTTTCCTTCGCTCTTGTCGCTGCGGACGGACGTTCGTTTCCGTTCACAGCCGTCTTTTCCTTCACAACGAGTACCATCCCCGCCTAAGAGGAAAGGAGGATCGGCATGCACATCCTAAAAAGTCATAAAGGCATGAGTTTCGCGGCCGTCCTCGGTATCGCGATGTTCGTCGTCGCTTCAGTGACGACGGTGTTTGTCGTAGTCCTCAAGCAATCGCGATTGGTCGATGTCACCATTGAAAACACGGCCGAATACGAGAATGCGGTTATCGCGGTGAAATCCACGCTCGGGATTATCATTCGCGAACAAACCCTTGATTCGGGTTTCTTGTCCGGATTATCCGGTTTTATGGGCGTGGATATCCTCGATCTCGGCAATGGCGTTTTTTCGGTTTCTGGAACCGTGGACAGCGATCAAATCGTTACCAGTTATATCCTTTATGACGATGCCATCGAATCGACCTATGAAACCTTTCTGCAGTATACCGGTTCCGAACCGGGATTTTCGCTAAATCCGACGGTCCGGGTCCAGTACCTTCTCGGTGCTTACATCACCCAGTTTGTGAACGCAGAATACGGTATGACCGCACCGACCTTTACAACTTTCGCATCGATCATGACCTATTACGAAGGAACCGTCCGTACGGCGAACGGCTACGTCAATATGGCACCAAATACTTTGCAAAACATGGTAAATCCCACTCTTTCAGTGGATACCTATGTGACCGGAACTGTCACTTTGGCCAAAAATAAAGATCTCACTATCCACGGCAATGTTTACATCAACGGCAATCTCACTCTTGGCACTTCCGGGGATATCACGATCGATGATGGTGCGGTTTTGATCGTGGATGGGATTTTGACCATCAAAAACAACGCGCGGATCACCGGGGGAACGCTGATAGTGAATGGCAGCCTGACAATCAATTCCAGTAACAACGGAACGACGGAGTACATTCGTTCTACACTGTATGTCCGTGACAACTTTACCAGTGATCGACACGTCGTTTTCGGTGATGATGTTTCCGGTCCGACCTTTTTGTTTTGCGGGATCGATTGCAATCTGGACAGCAACAACCAAAACACCGCCACGGGAATTGTCTACATTGTTGCCAATCGATATTATGGCAATAATGCCGGTGTCGTCCTCACCGGCGGGGTCTATACCGTTACTGCCACACGTCAAGTTTCGGCCGCCGGGATCGCTCCGAACTCCGGTCTCATTGCCGGCTCTGATCTCTTTCTGATGGGTGTTGCGGACTCCTTAGGGGTTTCGACCGGTGGAATTCCGGGTTTCCGCTTTACCTTTCCCGTCATCGAATAAAAAATCTTTCAATTCCGCCAAACAGAATCTCGGTGGGTTTTCATTTTTTTTGCTTGGGTGACGGAGTTGTCTTCACGATCCCGAAGTCCGGAATATCGGTATTCTACTTTTGTCCATTTCACTACTTAGGAGAGAGAAAAATGCGTGTACTTGTTACCGGAGCCAATGGTTTTTTGGGAAGTCATATCGTTCGTTTCCTTCTACGCAGTGGGTATGAAGTGCGGGCATTTCTTCTGAGGGGAACCGATGAAGAAAATTTGAAAGGCTTAGCATATGAACCTTTTCGTGGGGATCTTTTGTGTTTCGCCGATATCGAAAAAGCCCTCATTTCTTGCGATTATCTGATTCATACCGCTGCCGTCACCGATGTATGGCCGAGTCGAAATGCTGTTTCGTGGAAGGTCAATTTTGACGTGGTTAAACTGCTTGCGGAAGCGGTACGGAAAAGTGCAATTCGGCGATGGGTTCATGTGGGAACCGCCAACTCGTTCGGATTTGGGACGTTATCGCATCCCGGGACCGAGGAGGACGGGTATGCATGCGGAAAATACGGTTTGGACTACATGGACTCCAAAAAAGCCGCCCAAGATTTTTTGCTGGGAGAGGTTCGTGACAAACACCTTCCCGTCGTAATCATCAATCCCACTTTTATGATCGGTGAGAACGATTCGAAACCGGGAACGGGGGAAATGATCCTGTCCGTGATGGCGGGAAAGGTTCCCGGTTGTGCCAAGGGCGGAAGATGTTTCGCGGCCGTCAAGGATGTAGCTCAAGCGTGTGTCAATGCTTTGGAAAAAGGAAGAGTCGGTCAATGTTACATCACCGGCGGAACCAATTTATGTTATCGCGACTTTTTTTCGCTGATCGGTCAAGTGGCCAAAGTCAGAACGCCCCGACTGATCATTCCCACCTTTTTGTCTGTGCCGATGGCGGCAGCGATGGAAGGGATTGCCCGCTTGCGGAAACAAAAACCAAAACTCACCGTGGCAATGGCCAAGATTTCCGGGGACGGGCATTATTATTCCTCCTCGAAAGCGATTCGAGAACTCGAATATCCGCAGACAAGGCTGGAAGAAGCTTTATCCGAAGCAATCCGATGGTACCGCGACCATGGATACATTCTTCCGAGGAGACAATCATGAAAAATATGTTAGGTCGCGTCGTCCTCATCACCGGAGGCAGCAAAGGGATCGGGAGGGAAACGGCCAAGCGCTTCGCTCAAAGTCAGGCCCAAGTGATCATAACCGGTCGACGGAGAGAAGAATTGGAAAAAACAGCAGCCGAGATCAATGCTCAATTCGGCAAGTGTGACTTTTTTCCAGGAGATGTCACCAGCATTCCGGATTGCCGGAGAATCATCGAAGCGGTTTTGGAGAAATACCACCGTCTTGATGTTTTGATCAACAATGCGGGTATGAGTATGCGCGGATTGTTTGCGGAAACCGATTTGGACTTATTTCGAAAAATCGTCGACATCAATTTTCTCGGCGCAGTCCATATGACCAAATTCGCTCTTCCGGCTCTTATCGAAAGCCAAGGGAGCGTGGTTTTTGTATCGAGCTTGTCGGGCTTGAAGGGCCTTCCCGGAATCGCCCCCTATGGGACGGCCAAAATGGCATTGACCGGTTTTTCGGAATCGTTACGCGCCGAAATCGACCATTACCACGTCCATGTCGGGATCGTCTACGTTGGTTTCACGGAAAACGATGTAGATAAAACCATTTACTCCGCCTCGGGAGAACAGGTTCCATTCCGAAGAGATAAGAATGATGATACTCAGGAACACGTAGCCCAAATCCTTTATCGCCTCGTTGAAAAACGCCGCGCGGTGGTCTACTTAACCCCGCTCGGAAAGGTGACACAATTCGTCTATCGGATTTTCCCAAAACTTTCCGGGTTTCTCCTCCGGAAATACGCTTTGAAGAGCGGGAGGTACGGAAAATGAGGTTTGGCGACATGACCCTTGATTTTTCATCCCTGGGCGGCAATGAAATTTGGGCATTGGCAGCTTATGTTTTTCTCTATTTGACCTACTATTTTTTTAGTGACTTTCCCTTGATCAAGCGGTTTCGAATGCGGTTCGGGGAAACGCCCGAAGATTTCGAAGCCTCTGTTTATTTTCGCAGAACCGCAGGTTTCGTCCTGTTGGGGGTAGTGCCACTCCTTTTGACCGCGGCGTTCTTTGAACGGCCGATCGTCGATTATGGCGTCGGCCTTCCTTCCCTTGCCTTCTTTGTTTCCCAATACGGTCTCTTGACGATGATTCCCGTTGTACTTTTGATCGGCGGAAGTCTTTTTAGGTCGGAGAAGTCCATTGACTTATCCTACTATCCTGAAGTTCGAAAAAAAAACTGGACAAAACGCCGAACGATCCTCAATGCCTGCTTTTGGGCTCTTTATCTCTTGGGATATGAATTCGCTCTTCGCGGCATGGTATTTTTCTCCAGTCTATATGCTTTCGGATTGTGGCCGGCCATCTTCATCAACAGCGTCATCTACAGTATGATACATATCTTCAAAGGTCCCAAAGAAGCGTTTGGTGCTTTCTTTTTGGGAGTGCTATTCTGTTGGATCACCTATTATTCCGGATCATTTTGGATCGCTTTTCTGATCCATTGGGCAATTGCCGTCCTCAACGATGTCAAAGCCGTTCATGCGGCCAAGGCACCCAGTACAAATGGAGGTCCAGAGGCGTCGTAGAGAGATTCGCTTTCATGATAGGGGGAAGCCGTTGAGTGGCTTCCCCCCTTTTTTAATTTTTTTTTGCGCTCCACCACCGTGGCAATATTCCGGTGATATAATGGAAGATAGAAACCATTTCTCGTGTCGGAAGATCTTGTTTTGGAAATGAAAGAAACCGGATGAAAATGCCTGCGACACGGACGATATCGATAGGAGGAACATCATGAAACGTTGGACCACCCTGCTTTTCTTCATTCTGTTGTTGATTTTACTTGTGGGTTGCGGGGTTCAAACCACGCCGACCACCCTCTCAACCACTTCGACTACGACCGAATCAACGACAACCACCCCGTCGACCACGTCGACCCCATCAACTACCATGACTTCGACCCCAACGACAACTACTACCACGACCACGACGACGACAACCACTACCACCACCACCACCACAACTACGACGCCGACCACCACCACGACGACCACAAAGTTGGTGGACGAAACCGTGCGGGAATTGTCGACGGAGAAAAACTATCTGTTGGTCGATGCGGATACTGTCGTCGATTTATCCAAAT
>JAKLGB010000139.1 GCA_022710895.1 Bacillota bacterium | reverse complement strand
CCAGCGCCCTTGAGACCTCATATGTGAAGTCAACATGCCCCGGGGTGTCTATCAGGTTGAATATGTAATCCTCGCCGCTTCTTGACCTGTAATTGAGGGTCACGGCGTTTGATTTAATGGTAATGCCCCTTTCCCTTTCTATGTCCATGTTGTCCAGCATCTGGTCGACCAGGTCCCTTGAGCTCACCAGCTTGCATTTTTCAATGATCCTGTCGGCAAGGGTGGATTTGCCATGGTCGATATGGGCGATGATGGAAAAATTTCTTATATGCTTGAGGTCCATGTTTTTTACCGGTTTGAGCTAAGAAAATACAATATCGCCATAAGGCAAGGATTTTTTTGTGACTGCGTGAAAAGACCCTGTCACTCCTTCATCATCTCATAGATGATTATGCCGGCCGCTACGGAAGCGTTCAGGGACTGTATTTTTCCCCTGAGGGGAATCTTTACAAGGAAATCGCATTTTTCCGCGGTAAGCCTCCTCATTCCCTCACCCTCGCTTCCTATTACTATCAATGCCGGTCTGTATGATCTTA
>JAKLGB010000138.1 GCA_022710895.1 Bacillota bacterium | reverse complement strand
CGCCGATGAAACTGACCCGAAGGAATCCCTGCCGGCGCTGCGCAAACACCCCACATCCTTCCTGCGCTTTTTCAGCTACCTGAATAAAAGCGCTGACAAACTGCTTAGGAAATACTTTCAGGACCCTGAGATTTTCAAGTTTTTTGACAAGCTCACCTCCACTTACTGCTACACCAGTGTCAAGGAATCCCCCGCCGTGCTTGCCAGCGTGATGTTTGTGGATAATCACGTCGGCGGCAGCTACTACCCGGCTGGCTCCACGCTCTTTTTACCCGGCAAACTGGAAAAGGTGATTGAGGAAAACGGCGGCGAGATGCTGCCGGAAGCCGAAGTTGCGCGCATCCTCTTCAAGGACGGCAAGCCCTGCGGCGTGGAACTGACGGACGGCAGGCAGCTCTTCGCGGATGACATCATTTATTCCGGCACGGTCTGGAACCTTTACGGCAAACTACTAGACCCGGTGCACACCAGCGCCGCCCGACGTCAGTGGGCCAAAAGCCAGGTGCCCACCTACCCCAGCGTTGTGCTCTACGCGCTGGTGGACAAGGCTGTCAT
>JAKLGB010000137.1 GCA_022710895.1 Bacillota bacterium | reverse complement strand
ATCGGCTCATAACCGATCGGCCGTAGGTTCGAGTCCTACCGGGTCCACCAATGTCGTCCCAAAGGGAGAAATACCCAAGCCCGGCTGAAGGGATCGGTCTTGAAAACCGACAGGGGGCGCGAGCCCCGCGGGGGTTCGAATCCCTCTTTCTCCGCCATATGTGCCGAAATAGCTCAACCCGGCAGAGCAACTGAATCGTAATCAGTAGGTTGTAGGTTCAATTCCTATTTTCGGCACCACTCTGCGTTCAATCAGCTCGCCTCGAGCTGTTTCTTATATCTGCACCATCTTATGACCCGCTAGCTCAGCCGGTAGAGCATTTGACTTTTAATCAAAGGGTCAGGCGTTCAAGTCGCCTGCGGGTCACCATCCTTGATGCCTGAGTGGCGGAATAGGTAGACGCGATGGACTTAAAATCCATTGGCAGAAATGCCGTGCCGGTTCAAGTCCGGCCTTGGGTACCACTTGGGGTTTAGCTCAACCGGGGGAGCGCTTGCTTTACAAGCAAGGGTCCGGCGGTTTGAGCTCTTTATACTCCATCCACGGAGGTTTAGCTCAGCTGG
>JAKLGB010000136.1 GCA_022710895.1 Bacillota bacterium | reverse complement strand
AGCAGATGGAAAGCATGCTCAAGAACGCCCAGCTCCAGCACGAGGACATGAATGCCTACATCAAAGCTCAGGAACTGCAGGTTTCCCAACAGGACATCAGCCAGCCGCCGCAATTTTCCGGACCCTACAACCCGGAAAGCGGCGAAAAACAGCGACCGGTGCGCGTGGCGCCGAGAGTCGGGCGCAACGATCCCTGTCCCTGCGGCAGCGGCAAGAAATACAAAAAATGCTGCGGCATGAATGAAAATCTCGATTAACACATCCCATCCGGAAAAGGATTGAATATGCCCAAAGGCCTGATCATAGTGGAATCGCCAGCCAAGGCAAGCACGATCTCCAAATTCCTCAAACACGAGTTCAACGTCAAAGCCTCCATGGGGCACGTCCGCGACCTGCCCAAAAAGGATTTTGGCGTCGACATCGAACATGACTTCCGCCCCGTTTACGAAACCGACAAAACCAAGACCAAGGTGATCGGCGAACTCCGCGAAGCCGTCAAAGGCGTGGATTCCGTCTATCTGGCCAGCGACCACGACCGCGAGGGAGAAGCCATCGCCTGGCACCTTTCCCGGGTCCTAGAAAAGGAACTGGCCGGAAAGAAAGTTT
>JAKLGB010000135.1 GCA_022710895.1 Bacillota bacterium | reverse complement strand
CCCTGTGGATAACTCTGTTGATACTTTATGGAAAAGCCACGCAAAGCCCCGTCATTACTCGCTTCCGGAGGAATTCGCCATCTTTCGGTAATTTAACAAAAACCAATAAAAACAAAGAGTTGCGAATATCGCCGATACACACCATAAAGCCGCCACTCAATTACTCTTGTCTCATTTCAAATGTGAATAACAACGACACTGCACATAACCGATTATTCTGTTCATTTTGCGGTTTACTCGCCCGCCTCAATAGATATAATGGCGCCCCTGATGCCGGTATAGCTCAGCTGGTAGAGCAACTGACTTGTAATCAGTAGGTCCCGAGTTCGACTCTTGGTGCCGGCACCATCAGATTCAACGAAAAAGGCCAATCTCGCGATTGGCCTTTTTCGTTTTCGGGATCCGAAGGGGCACTCCAGTGGCCACTTCTTGAAGATACCCGCTTCCAGCCTCTATTTGAGACGTGTGCAGAAAGCACCAGCAGCCCAGGCTTCAGTTGTTTTTCAGGTAAGCGTCCAGCGCCTGCATCGGCTTACCCTGGCGCATTTCGCGGGTAAGTGCCTGGCCAGCTTCGATCTGTTGAGGATTCAACTCAGCCGCAGCAGCAT
>JAKLGB010000134.1 GCA_022710895.1 Bacillota bacterium | reverse complement strand
GAGAACGGACTTGTTCACGACGGGAAATTGGACCGGGAGGGATTGCTGAAGGTCCTGCACAACCTGGACATCCGCTTCCAGCACGACCCCATGACCGGCAGGAGCGAGACCTGGCTGAACGGGCGCAACGTGGAGAGCAAGATACGTGGCATGGAGGTGAGCCGCTATGTCACCCTCGTGAGCCCGGTGCCCGAGGTGCGCGCCATGCTCGTGAAGCTGCAACAGGCCTTCGGACAGGAGAAAGGGGTGGTGATGGACGGCCGCGACATCGGCACCGTCGTGTTCCCCGATGCCGAGGTGAAGCTCTACATGACGGCCCGCCCGGATGTACGCGCCAAGCGCCGTTACCACGAACTGAGGTCAAAGGGCGTGGAGGTGGACTACGCGAGTGTGCTGGAGAACATCGAGCGCCGCGACGAGGACGACACCAAACGCGCCGCCGACCCCTTGATCAAGGCGCACGACGCCGTGGAGATCGACAACAGCGACATCACCGCCGAGGAGCAGTTCCGCAAGGCCCTGGACATCGTGGTGGACGTGCTGGCGCAGGTAGGGCAGGAGTGATCGCTCAGCCCAACAGCCCCCGCCGCCACACCTCCTCGAACTTCTCCTTCAGCACCACGATCAACTCCGGCTGCATGTAGGCGTAGATGTCCTCGATGTACAGGCAGA
>JAKLGB010000133.1 GCA_022710895.1 Bacillota bacterium | reverse complement strand
GTCGTCAATAGGAAAATCACGGTTGTTTTAAGGAAAGCAACGAGACTGTTTCGACGTGGAAGGTCTGACAAAACATATCAATCGGTTGGGCTTGCTTCAACTTGTATCCGATCGAAACCATCTTCTCCAGATCTCGAGCCAAAGTGTTGGGATCGCAAGAGATATAGACAACCTTGGTTGGTTTGATCTTTTTTAGTACGTCAAACAACCCCAGATCAAGCCCGTTTCGGGGGGGGTCGATGGTCAAGATATCTATGGAAAAGGAGTCTTCCGCCAACCCGGCAAGATAATCCTTGGCATCAGCGGCTGTAAAATGAACATTTCGCACATGATTCAAACGGGCATTTTGAATGGCATTTTTGATCGATGTTTGGTTGATTTCGACGCCATAGACTTCCTTGACTTGATCAGAAAAGAGAATTCCGATGGTTCCGACGCCGCAATAAGCGTCGACGAGGATGTCCGTACTCTTCGGTTTGGCCAACTCAATCGCTTTTCGATACAAAAGATCCATTTGTTCCGCGTTCACTTGATAAAACGTTCGCGGGGAAACCAAAAAACGTTTTCCTTGAAGTTCGTCTTCAATCGTTCCGGGGCCGAACAAAACACGTTCAAAATCCCCTAAAACCACGGAGGTCTCGCGGGAGTTCACGTTTTGGACAATGGAGGTGATTTCCGGATGGAGTCTTCGCAA
>JAKLGB010000132.1 GCA_022710895.1 Bacillota bacterium | reverse complement strand
AGAATGTCGTTCAGGGGGTAGGCGATGTCGGTCTTTGCCTGCCGATCCGCGATGAACTCCGGGATCTTCAATTCGTTGTAAATCGATTGTAAAAACGCGTAGCCATAATTCAAGAGCGGTCGTGTTCCCGACTTTGGTTTCCGTAGATCCACGGCAATGCGTAGAACGCTGCCGCCGTCCTTGCTCATTTGCTTCGCTTCCGCTCTCAGCTTGTTCAAAATGTCTGGTTCCTTTGCTTCCAGCTCTTCGAGAAATCCATAAAATTTCAAATTCCGGTGCTTGACTTTGCCGTTCTCCCGATACCCTTCTTTGAGATATACGCTCGTCTTTCCCGTAGCCGGACTTTTCGCTGTCGCGATGAACATATTCCACCATCTCGCTTTCCTGTTGTATTATATCATAGTTTACAATAGTTTACAACTAATAAATGCGTTTTTTCGACGAGCGAAAGTTTTGCAGCCGACCCTATAGAAAAAACGACTTCTCCGCTGCCTTTGGCGGAAAAGTCGATTGTATGGTTTGTAGTGACCTTGTTGTAAACTGTAGTGAATAGAAGTCATCATAATAGTTCATACTGCAAAAGTCGGGGCAAGTCAATTCCAAGGCCGGAAAAACCATCGTCACATCTAAATTAGCACTCAGCGCTTGACAGTGCTAACAAATAGAAGTATAATAATTACGAAATCACATTCGGAGGTGAAACCATGAATAATCCCGAAAT
>JAKLGB010000131.1 GCA_022710895.1 Bacillota bacterium | reverse complement strand
TGACAAACGCCGGGCGCTCTGTGGATAACTCTGTTGACTGTTTCTTGAAAACCCGCTGGATAGCGCGCCACGCTTACCTTCCAGCCCCATCCACAGCCCACGTCAAAAACCAACAAATCCAATAGAATCAAATAGTTAATAAATTCAGTGATCTGCTGCACAAAAGCACCCGGAAGGTATTCCGGCGCGCGGGCAAATGTGCATAAAGAACCAGGTAATGCATAACCCGTTGATCTCACGCATTTTGCAGTTTACTCGGCGGCACCAATGGATATAATGGCGCCCCCTGATGCCGGTATAGCTCAGCTGGTAGAGCAACTGACTTGTAATCAGTAGGTCCCGAGTTCGATTCTTGGTGCCGGCACCATTAGATTCAACGACTTAGGCTCATCGAAAGATGGGCCTTTTTCGTTTTAGGCTTGTTAAAGGGCCTCTTCTCGCCGGGTGCTACTTCACACGCAAAAATACCCACCAAATCGGCGGGCTAAATGACCACCAGCCAATAAGCCTTGAACACTTTCCAGTGTGTCAGCGCCCAAAACTTTCCGGTTGGTCAAGTGTATTTCACTGCCTTTTGCATTGATTGAAGCGGGACGAACCATTGACGGTTTCAAGAATGTCGCAGTGGTGAGTGATCAGGTTCAGAAGCGCTGTGGTCACCTTGGCGTCGGCGAATAAAAGGCCAGAGATTCACCTTGGCTTTCGTGCGCAGCAGAAACGGGCCTTACCGTGCGCCCTGCAAATAG
>JAKLGB010000130.1:245-761 GCA_022710895.1 Bacillota bacterium | reverse complement strand
GAAAAACTGCAAACTCTCGATCTCGTCGTCGAACAAAGAGACTCTGATTGCGTGCTCGGCATGCTCGGCCGGAAATATGTCGATCACGTCGCCGCGGACACGAAACGTACCGCGCTGGAAATCGATGTCATTGCGCTCGTACTGCATGTCGGTCAGGCGCCTGACAATGGCGCGCTGGTCGAGTCGATCACCGGTACGCATGGTCAGGATCATGTTGTGATATTCGTCGCGGTCGCCAAGGCCGTAGATACATGAAACGGTGGCGACGATCACGACGTCACGCCGCTCGATCAGGCTTTTGGTTGCCGAGAGCCGCATTTGCTCGATATGGTCATTGATCGAACTGTCCTTCTCGATGAACAGGTCCCGCGAGGGAACATAGGCTTCGGGCTGATAATAATCGTAATAGGAAACGAAATATTCGACGGCGTTTTCGGGGAAAAATTCCTTGAACTCGGAGTAAAGCTGGGCTGCGAGTGTCTTGTTCGGCGCCAGAATCAACGCCGGACGGCCGGT
>JAKLGB010000130.1:0-235 GCA_022710895.1 Bacillota bacterium | reverse complement strand
TGGCCATCGTGTAGGTTTTGCCCGAGCCGGTCACTCCGAGCAGGGTTTGAAAGGAAAGACCATCCTCGATGCCCTCGACCAATTGGCGTATGGCCTCGGGCTGGTCGCCGGCAGGCGGGAACGGTTGATGCAAACGAAACAGACTGTTCTCGTACACAACAACCGGAATGCGGGTCGCAGATTTGATCATGCTAAAATTATCCGGTTTTTCTTGCGCAGCGGCGTCGCCGCGCGG
>JAKLGB010000013.1:12744-21596 GCA_022710895.1 Bacillota bacterium | reverse complement strand
GAAATGTTGCCACTGAAGATGACTGTTCCGGTGATGGATACGTATTGGTTATATACGTCGGGGCACAGATAATCCAGCGCCATCATCTCCTCGACCGTCATCGTCACCGGCGTTCGGGTAGGTGCGGCCCCATGAGACAGGACCTCGAGGTCAGCGACGGAATCCAGAATCGGGACGTAATCTTCGTTCTCATACCCCCGCCGCATCCCGAGGATGCGGATCGTGTCGCCCACCGCGATCGTGTGACCGAAGTAGGAGGAGTAGCTGTTGGCGTCGATGTAGATGGTTCCGGTCTCATCGGAGAGAATGATCCACCAATCGTCAAAGAAGTATTCGACGACGCCTTCGAGGATGTAATACTGACCGGTGATTCCCCAGAGCGCTTCCCGGACGGTGACCATCGGGGCGGGTTGGAGATGCAAGGTAAACGTGATACTGAAGGTGTAGGGATCTTCGGCCGCGCCGTAGTAGACCATTTCGGCGACCATTTGCAGATCCGTCGGTTCCGTCAGGAGACCGACGATTCCGCCGTTGCCCCAATCGATGAGCGAAGCATCTTGACCGGGTGCCACGGAATAGTAGATATCGAAGTCATGGATGGGGTCATAGGCCGGAAGTTCCCAGCCGATTCCGTCTCCGGACATGAAGGTCCGCCCGTTCCATTGGGCATAGATCTTATTGCCCACGATTTGGAGGGCTTCTTCAATTCCCACGGGCATGAGTTCGAGTTCGCTCGAATAGCCACGGAAGTCCACCAAAAGGAACTCATTGCGAATCATCCTGCTCGATAACAAGACTTGCAGGTAGACGGGTTCTCCCAGCAGATCGCGGAAGTCCTGTCGGGTCAACAACCCGCCGTCTCCCGCCCAACGGTATTCACCGTCGCTGCCTTCTTCCATGGTATCGCGGATATAGACCATCTTGCCGTTATCCGACAAAGTAAACAGATCGAGGAAAGGATCGTATCCCAACGTTCCCGACAACCGCAAATAGTGTTCGGGATAGTTGATTCCCCCTTCATACAACGTCAGGAGGTCCACATTCAACGGAATCAGCGTGTATTCGTCGGTGGCGTTCCCCAACGCCCGGATTTCATAGGTCAATTCCGGGATGCCGTCGACGGTGGTCCGTTTTCCGAACAGGATCACCGCCTGGTTCTGAGAAAGCCAATCGGGAATGAATCCGTCATAATAATAGAGCCGGTCCAGATACTCGAAGTAACAATACCCCCATTGGGCGTACAGGACGGTCATCGGTACTCCGACTTCGGTGAGATTCTCATCGGAGATAAACAAATCGTCCAAGGTTCCCAAGAAGAACCCGTTCAGGGTGAAAACGATGTCCCGGGTGGCCAAACCGGTGCCGTAGGTCACACTCATCCGGAGAATGCCTTCCACATCGCCATCGGGGCGGGTGAAGGACAAGTACGAATCGGCATAGGAAACCCAAGGCGCTCCCTGAAGAACGGTGAAGGATACTTCCGCGGTTTCCAGGAGCGGATGATACGGTTGCAGATACCATTGATCAAACGGTTGGAAGATCATTCCGTCGATTTGCGGATCCAAGCGATCCAACAGGATTTGCGCGATCTCTTGATCTTCCAAAGGCATCATTTCCCACGACTCGACGCCGTCAAAGGCATAAGAAACAAAGGCAAAACCGATCCGTTGGATTCCGGTACCCGAAGTTTCGAGGCCGGCATAGAATCCGCGAAGACGGAGCGGAAAACCGATCCATTCGTTGAGAAAATTGGATTCGGCGTAACAAGACAAAATCGCGATTTCGATGCCGTGTCCGGCGAGAACGAGCGTTCCGTCGGCATTTTTTCGCAACAGACCCACGGTTTCCACGGCTTTACCGATTTGAGACGGATCATCGATGTCGATTGCGTCCAGTTGGCCTAAAGTCAGGGGATCGAATGTTTCGGAAAGACTATCGGATCCGGGCGAGAATCCGTATTCCGTGGCCCGGAATTCCCAACTACCCGAATCCCGGCTCAGGAATCCATACGCGTCGAGAATCTCTCCGACCATCACATACCCCCCGTAGAACCACTCGGTGGAGGGCAATGTAACCGATAGCCTTCCCGTGGGATCCTCGATCAATACCGTCGTTCCGTCCTCGCCCTCATACGCGGCGAGCACCGTTCCGGAAATCCAAACGCCCACGGAAGGGGCTTCGGTGATCAGATCTTCGATCCACATCCAAGATCCCTCGGCGACGGCCGGGACGATCGTCCACGTGAAATCCAACACCCGCGTAACCGAGCCGATCACGATCGTCGCATGGGCTTCGACGGTCGTCGGTTCCAGCACGGCTTGCACGGTTTGGTTGACCAAATCCACTAAGCCGGCGTTGGGACCCGACACGGTGTAGGTGATCGTTCCGCCGAAATCCGGGTCCGCTGTCGGAAGCGAAAGCGTCCCGTTCCCCGGGATGGAGCCGGCCACCTGATCGGTGAGCCACTCCGCAATCAACTGGGCTTTTTGTTCATCCGTATACTCCGGAACCGTCTCGGTCAGGTCCAATCCGGTCCACAACAAATACCAAACGTCATCATCGACGTCGTAATCAAAGAGGAATCCTTTCATCGTGACTGCGATTTCTCCCGACCCGACCATGGTTTCCAGTTTATAGTAAGTGTAATCGTCGGGATAGGTCACCAATACGAAATCCTCGCCGCGACGCAATTCGAAATATCCCGGGAAATTCGTTGATGCGCTCAACCGCCCGGTCAAAGTCACATAATGATTGAAAGACGATTCCAGTTTCGGGTCGGATTGGACGATCTCGGCTAGCGATCGATCGGATGGACGAACGACGATTTCCTGATCGCGGGAAACGATCTTCAGCAGGAAGGCTTCGTTTTCATCATCGCGGTCGACTTTCTGCAGATACCCTGTGCCCCATTCGCCATCCGAACGCTGTTTCTCACAACGCAGAACGACATAATCGCCGGCATAACAATCGATGTTGGATTCCCATACCAGCACCAATCCGGTTTCGTCTTGGAGGTAGAAGTATTGGGGATGGCGATAAACCACCAACCCGCGGACGAAGAGAACTTGGTCGGTAGGGGTATTTGCCAAATCCGCGATATTCGTAAACTTCGGGGGCATCAACGTGGTCTGATATTCAAAGGTCTTTGAGACTTCGCCTTGGGAAATGGTCATTTGGATCGTCAGTTCCGTCGGGGCGTTCACAAACTTGAAGGAATGCGTGGAAAAATCATAGAGATCGGAAAATCCTTCCGGGAAGTCCCATACGATCGTTCCGCCCAGCACCGGATGATAGGGCATAAAGCCAAATTCATCGTAAGAAGCTAAGGTCTGGCCGGCATGTTCGCGGGCAAAGAGACGACCGATCATGTCGACGCGCTCCTGATCCGAATAGGCGGGAATCTGAATTTCGCGGCGAACCCCCGTAAAGTACAAAATCGGATCTCCCTGTTCATCGACGGCGAGGTAACCGCGGATCAAGACTTCCAAGCCTTCCATTTGGAAGAGGGTCTCAAAACCGGAGTAGGTGACGGGATCGATCGGCAGGAACATTTGCGTTCCGTCCGTTAACCGGAATCCTTCATGGAACGAATCGGAATCATAGGGAATCTGTTCGAGGAATCCACGCAGTTCCACGTATTGTCCATAGGTGAGGGGGTTATTCCAATCCAAGGCGAGGAATTCCGTGGGGGTCATCGGATCCGCGGGGTCATTGATCCACGCGGTTCGGGAGAGCATTTCGTAATCGATCAGGTCGGAGGCTTCCAAATAGACAAAGCCTTGGGAAGCATTGCGACGAACATAAAGAAGCAGTTCGTCCCCGATCAACAATTTCGTGGAGGTGAAGAGATAGATGGCCCCCGATCCATCTTCCAACAAGACGATTCCTCCGTCGCAAGCCATCGTGACGCGAACTTGCAATTGCAGGATCTTGCCCGGGGCGGCGTTGAGAAATTCCGCGATCGTTGCGACCGTAGCGGGATGGAGACTGAGGGTCCAATCCCAGGAAGCCGTGGCGCTGCCGCAGACGATCTGGACCGGAACGATCACATCGGTCACCGTTTCGACGGTTTTGAACAATCCGTTGACATCATCGATATATTGTCGGTTCGTTTCATTGAATTGATAGGTGATCGATCCCCAGCCAAAGGGCAGGGTCATCGGGAATTGGAGGGGTTCTTCTTCCACAAAGGTCCGGGAAGAAACCTCGTGTTCCCACCAAGCATGCAGTAATTGAATTTTTTCCGCATCATTCAATACCGGTTCGGAGAGTCGATACACACCCAATTCCCACTCGCCGAGGTTTCGCGAAAACAGCACATCGGCTTCTACATACCGATTGACATAAGCACTCCAATTGCCGAGCATCCGCAGGTCGAGACGGACTTCGGTTCCGGTGGCCCAATCGGCGAGGAAATACCCGTCGGGAGATACCATCAAAACCCCACGAACCCGGACGGGTGAGGAATATACGGCAGGAGCGGGAAGCGTGTCGTTCACGACCCCTAGAGGCGAAGCGAAGACGTCCGGCAGAGGATGACCGGAATCAAGGAGTTCGACGGCGGAGACGTGAGAGAGAGTGGGAACTCCGTTCCGGAAGCGGATCAGACCGGAAATCTTGAGTCGATTTCCGATGGCCATCTGGACGGAGTCGAAGGGGGCTTGAACCAACAGGAATCCGGAGGAGTCATAGACATAAAACCCCACTTGATCGGGATTCCGTTGGGCAAAAACGATGCCGGTGACTTCAACGAAGGTTCCTTCGTCCAAAGCGATGATGTGCTCGATCAGGTTCGCTTCGGAGGCACTCACCCATTTGGCATAAAGCGTGATGCCGTTCAAGGGCATCGTGGAAAATACGAAGGCATTCGTCAATTCCGGATTGGAAAACCACCCGCGGAAAACGTAATCGGGTTTGACGGGGTCGGAGGGAGCCTGGATGACCGATTGGAACGGTGCGGACAGATCCGATACCGCCGATCCCCCGTTTTCTTCAAAGACGATTGAAAATTCCACGGGAATCCATTTGGCATGGAGGGTAAGATTGGCATTGGGCATGACCCAGACCGTGAACGGATCCGTATATCCGGAGTCGGTGAACCATCCGTCAAAAAGGAATCCATCGCGAACGGGATCCGTGGGAGAATCGATTCCACTCTCGCGGGGGGCGACGATGTTACTCACCGCGGATCCCCCATGGGAATCAAAAGCCAAGGTGGCGGGGTCGCCGAGCCATTTGGCATAGACGAGAATGTTCGCCGCAGGCATGGTCGTGAACGAATAGGGAAGGGTCTTGTCCGGGTCGCTGAACCAACCCAAGAACGAGAACCCGGCGCGGATCGGATCGGAAGGTTTCGTCACCGGGCTGCCGTAAGCCAAGGTGATCGAACGGATCGACAGGTCGGCATTGGCCTCAAAGGCGATCGTGTAATCGTTGCGGTCGTAATACACTTTCAGGACCAAAGATCCGTCCGGAGCCACAGTCCCCGAAAGAACCGCCGCGGGATGCGAAGGGTTCACAGTAAATCCCGTTTGCGGAAGGAGGGGAGCTTCGGCGAGGGCCTCGGTGTAGCGAAGCATCGAGGCGGTCTCGGTCTTGACATAGATTCCGTCCAAACCCTCCAAATAGCGCTCGACGGTGACGTTCACCTGAGCGGGGATCCATCGGGCATAGAGCGTAATGCTTTCCGAAAGGGCGGCGGGAACGTAGACCGTGGTGAGTTCGGGTTCGGAATACCAACCCCCGAAGGAATACCCGGTTTTTACGGGATTCGTCGGGAAAGTTAGTGTATCCCCCGAATACATGATCCAGGAAAACACGGGGGATCCGCCGTTGGATTCAAAGGTGACCGTAACTTGTTCCAACGGGGTCCACCCGGCATATAAGGTGAAGGTCCAATCGGTCCGCGGCGTTTCCGGATTAAACACGACCGTGCATTCCGGATCGATATACCATCCCGAAAAGGTGAATCCCGTTCGAGTGGTGACGGGCAATTGGCTCAATTGCGAAGAACTGGTATAATCCGCCACGGCGGATCCCCCGTTTTCTTCGAACAAAATCAAGAAGGCCGTCGTTGTCGTGGTTGACGATGTCGTTGTCGACGTCGAAGTGGTGGTCGTCGTTGTCGTAGTCGTCGACGATGTGGTGGTCGGTGTCGTGGTCGTCGTTGTCGTCCGGGCGCAAGCAAAAATACCCATCAACAGGGACAGGCCAAGCAAAACCCAAATCTTTCTCATTGTTTCATCCTCCCGAATCTGTAACTTGAGTAAGACTGAGAATAATAATCATACTATTTCCAGTATATCACCACGTCCGCGTTTGGGGAATGTAATATTGGAATTTTGAAATGAAAACCGTGACATTCCCTGAATAGAACCCACCCTTTCCGAAAGGCGGGGAAACATTCCTTGCAGTTTTCCGCGTCCCGTGGTATCATAAGTCATCCGTTTTTTTGTTAAGGAGCTTAACCCATGACTTTTGATCAACTGCATCTCATCGAACCCTTACTCCGCGCTCTGCGCGAAGCCCAATATGAAGTTCCGACCCCTATCCAGGAACAAGCGATCCCCGTCCTTCTCGAAGGCAAAGACGTTTTGGGGAGTGCGCAGACCGGAACCGGAAAAACCTGTGCGTTCGCCATCCCGATTTTGCAACGGTTGGAACAACGTCCGCTTTCGAAACCCGGAAAAAGGAACATTTCCTGTTTGATCCTCACCCCCACCCGAGAACTCGCCCTCCAAATCAAAGACAGTTTCGTCCAATACGGGAAATACCTGAAATGGAAAACCGCCGTCATCTTCGGCGGGGTTCCCCAAAAACCCCAAGAAGCTGTTTTACACGCCGGTGTCGATATCCTCGTTGCCACCCCCGGGCGACTGTTGGATCTTTACGGCCAGAAACTGGTGGATTTTTCCGCGCTGAATACCTTTGTCTTGGACGAAGCCGATCGGATGCTCGACATGGGATTCATCCACGACGTCAAAAAAATCATCGCCCTCTTGCCGACGCAACGTCAGACGATGTTGTTTTCCGCCACCATGCCCAAAGAAATCGCCGAATTGGCGCAAACGATCCTGATCCATCCGGTCCGCATCGCCGTCGTTCCGGTGGAAACCACGGTCGAAGCCATCGACCAGAAACTCTATTTCGTTTCCAAAAAACAAAAAATCCTCCTGTTGGAAGAACTGTTACGGGACAAAACGATCGCCTCCGCCTTGGTCTTCACCCGAACCAAGCATGGAGCCAACAAAGTCGTCAAGGATTTGAGCCTTGCCCACATCCAAGCCGAAGCGATCCATGGAAACAAATCGCAAAATGCCCGACAGGCAGCGTTGTTCAAGTTTAAAAGCAAAGAACTCCGGGTCCTCGTCGCCACCGATATCGCCGCCCGTGGCATCGACATCGACCGGTTGTCCCATGTGATCAACTTCGATCTGCCCGAGGTTCCGGAGACCTACATCCATCGCATCGGTCGGACCGGCCGTGCCGGCTGGGACGGCAAGGCCTTATCGTTTTGTTGCGATGAAGAATTACCGCTCTTGGCGGATATTCAAAAACACATTCATCAAGAGATTCCCGTCGTCAAAAATCATCCTTATGCGCAAGACTATGTGATGTCGAAACCGGCAGGAAAAGGATCGATGCCTTCGCCCGCTTCAAAGAAGGCGGTTCCCGCGGTCAAAACCGAACCGAAAATGTATTCCCGTCACGAAGCGAAGCGGCAGAACCAGACCTACTCCAAGCCCACTCCCGCTCAATCGTCCGCCGAACTCAAAAAGGAAAACACCCCTTCGCGCTCTCACTTACAGAGTTTTCCCAAAGACCAACCTACCCCTTCGGTTCAGAACCGGTTTGTCCCGAAAACACCGGCTTACCGATCCCCGGACCCGAAGAAAAAAAGCCATTGATTATCCGAAAATCGTCGCCCTCACAAAAAATTCACCAATAATCCGCCCTTTTGGGCAGTATACTATAATGTGCACCCTACCAATCATCTGCCGGAGGAATCTTCATGGGACTCAGAAAACGTCGTCAGACCGCCGAAGTGGTCATCTACAATTTCAATGTGGAAAAGCAGGAAATTTCTCTGGTATTTCGGGGAACCGAAATCCCGTCCGAATTACGGGAATACCCTCAGTTGTGGCGGCTGACCGACAAAAGCCGCCGCATTGAAACAATCATCATTTCCATCTAAAAAAGACCACGTCAATATCAAAAAAAACGCCGCTTGGCGTTTTTTTGATGAAAAGAACTCCCATTCAAAACTCGTTGGTCGATAAGGTGACTTCTCCGCTCCGCAATCGGAGCGTTTCCTCTCCGGTATCGACGAGCAGGGATCCGTCTTCGGTCATCTGCAACGCCTTTCCTTCCCGAGGCACATTCCCTTGGCGGAAGGAAATCCATTTTCCGATGAGGGAAGAATGCTTGTTTCCGTAGTCCACGTACCGGATTTCCCCTTTCAACAGGTGGATGATTTCCAAAACAAAGACTTTGACGACTTCGTCGACGACGTTGTCGATCTTGTGTTCGCGTCCGGTCTTCATCCGCATCGAAATGGCTTGACCGTCCAGTTCGGGCGGAAAAGCGAGATTGTTCACATTGATGCCGACGCCGACAACGATCGCTTCCAAACGATCGCCTTCGAAAATCGCTTCCACGAGGATTCCCGCCAGTTTTCGCCCATCGACGACGATGTCGTTGGGCCATTTTATTTTGGCGTTCATCAGATAGTTCGAGACGGTTTTATGCACCGCCATGGCGGCCACCAAGGGCACTTGATCCGCCATTCCCGGCTGTAAATGCGATTTTAGGATAACGGAGAATAGGGCAGATCCGCCTTGGTCGAGCCATTC
>JAKLGB010000013.1:0-12644 GCA_022710895.1 Bacillota bacterium | reverse complement strand
CGGCCGAGTCGACCCCGTCCCGCGGTTTGCCGGTCGGCTTGAACATAACAAAAATCCACCAGTTCGCGATGGTGGGCTTTCACGTAGTCGTTCGTGGAGCCGATCGTTTCCAAGTGGATTTTTTTCATTGTGGTTGTCTCCGTTTCATCCGAAGATGGATAGCAAAAGCCCGGCGGCGATGGCACTGCCGATGACTCCGGCGACATTGGGACCCATCGCGTGCATCAACAGGAAGTTGCCGGGATCTTCGCGTTGACCTTCCAACTGAACGATCCGCGCCGACATCGGCACCGCCGAGACACCGGCGGCTCCGATCATCGGGTTGACTTTTCCTTTGGTGAGTCGGCACATCAGTTTTCCGCCCAAGACGCCGGCGGCGGTCGCGGTTCCGAACGCGAACAGGCCCAAAGCAATGATTTCCAAGGTCTGAAGTTTCAGGAATTGGTCTCCGCCGGCGGTGGCTCCGACGGAAATTCCCAAGAGGATCGTGACGATGTACAGAAGTGCGTGTCCGGCGGTCTCCACCAAATTGGGGACGACCCCGGATTCTTTGATCAAGTTCCCCAACATCAGCATCCCGATCAGGGGTGCACAGGAGGGAACCAATAATACGCAGACTAGAGTAACGATGATCGGGAAAAGAATCCTTTCGGTCTTGGAAACTTCACGCAACTGGCTCATCCGGATCAAACGTTCTTTCTTGGTCGTCAATGCGCGAATAATCGGAGGTTGAATGAAAGGAACCAAGGCCATATACGAATAAGCGGCCAAGGAAATCGGTCCCAGAAGATCCGGAGAAAGGCGGGAGGTAAGCAGAATGGCGGTCGGTCCATCGGCACCGCCGATGATTCCGATCGAAGCGGCATCTTTTCCGCTGAACCCAAGGAGAATCGCCCCCAGAAAGGTGATGAAAATGCCGATTTGCGCCGCCGCACCCAGCAACATGCTTTTGGGATTGGCGATGAGCGGTCCGAAATCGGTCGTGGCCCCGATCCCCAAAAAGATCAGACAGGGGTAAATTCCGAATTTGACGCCATAATACAAATATCCCAACAGCCCGGAATACGAAACCTCATCGGTCAGGGGATCGACGGTCTTGATGAACATCTCGGATCCCGGGAGATTCACCAAGAGCATTCCGAAAGCGATCGGGATTAACAGATACGGTTCGAACTTGCGAAAGATGGCCAAATACAACATCGCCAAGGCCAAGACGATCATCAAGGCGTTTTTCCAGCCTCCGGCTTCAAAGAAAGCCGCGATCCCGGTGGACCGAAGAAACTCAAGAAAGGAGTCCCACATCGTCATCACCCGAGGATGACGAGCGGTTGTCCGGCATCCACCGTTTGGCCTTTGGCCACGAGGATCTGCCGGACGGTTCCGTCCGCCGGCGCAAGAATTTCATTTTCCAATTTCATCGCTTCGAGAATTACTAGAAGCGTCCCTTTTTTGACGGCGGCGCCTTCGGAAACGGCGACTTTGAGGATCGTCCCCTGCATCGGTGAAGGGACGGAAGAACCGGAAACCGAAGCTTTGGGGGCATCGGGTTTCGGGGTTTCGACCTTCGGAGCCTCGATTTTGGCGGAATTCTCGGTCACGCTTTCGAGCTCGACTTCATAAAGTTTGCCGTTGACTTTCACTTTGTAGATCTTCATCTCAATGGACCTCCTTGACGGATTTGACGATCATATCGGTTTTCAGGGTCTGACGGGCATCGATGGCGGCGACGAGTGCGGCGACCATCATGTCTTCATCTTTGATGTCTTCGATTCCGAAGGCTTTCGGTGCCGGAACTTCGGTTTCCAGAGTCGCATCAGTCGGGACGACTCGGGGAGAGTGCCCGATCCTTTTCAGCGGTTCGACGGCCAGGATGATGAGGTAGAGAATGGCGAAAACGATGAGAATGCAGAAGAGCGATTCGAGGAGTCCTTCCCCAAACGGATAGGCCAAGGCCATGAACATCAGCGGACACCCCCCACAAAGAGATTGAATTCATCCGTTTCCGTCGTTTCGACGGGTTGCGGATGATATTTGGCTTGGAGAAACTTGGTCGCGACCGCTTCAAACAGAGCCAGAGAAAGAATATCTTCGTCGCAGCGAGCGAGGTCGGCGTATTTGGCTTTCAAACCGGCGAATTCCGGTTTGAGATCGTCGGCGGGACGGTGAGTGATCGGCACGTCGTCGCCCATGATCTTCTTGCGGATTTCTTCATCGACGGGCGCGGGACTGGCGCCGTAGGAACCGTGAAGGTATTCTTTGATTTCGTTAGGTACCATTTTGTATCTTTCGCCGGTCATCACGTTGAAGACGGCTTGGGTACCCACCATTTGGGAAAGCGGGGTGACGAGCGGGGGATAGCCCATATCCTTGCGGACGCGGGGGACTTCCTGCAATACCTCTTCGTAGCGGTTCATCGCTTTTTGTTCTTTCAACTGGGTCATCAGGTTGGAGAGCATGCCTCCGGGAACCTGAAACTTCAAGACTTCGGGATTGGGAGTGAGTGCTTTCGGATTGAGCAGCCCGTTGGCCAGATATTTGTCTTTGACCGCAGTCAGTTTGACCGCGGCTTTGTTCAGCATTTCCAAATCCAGTTTCGGATCGTCGGGAGTGCCCGCCAAAGCATACTGAATCGCTTCGGTCGCCGGTTGGCTGGTTCCGCTGGAAAGCGGGGACAGGGCGCAGTCGAGAATATCGACTCCCGCCTGGACGGCGCGCAGATAGGTCATGTCCATCATTCCGCCCGTACAGTGGCTGTGCAGTTCGATGGGAAGGCGAGTGTTCTGTTTCAATCGGGAGACCAGTTGGAAGGCATCCTCGGGAAGGAGAACCCCGGCCATATCCTTGATGCACAAAGAATCCGCCCCCATCTGTTCGATTTCCTTGGCGAGGTTGACGTAGTAGTCGACGGTGTGGACGGGGCTGGTCGTGTAGGAAAGGGCGATTTGACAATGACCGCCGTATTTCTTGGTGGAATCCACGGCTTGTCGGAGGTTTCGGATGTCATTCAGAGCGTCAAAGACGCGGATGATGTCGATGCCGTTCTTTAGGGAGAGTTCGACGAATTTATCGACGATGTCGTCCGCATAATGGCGGTAGCCGAGGATGTTTTGACCCCGGAAGAGCATCTGTAACTTCGTGTTCTTGCATTTCGCCCGGATGGCTCGGAGCCGTTCCCACGGATCCTCGTTCAAAAAACGCATGGCGGTATCGAACGTGGCTCCGCCCCAAACTTCCAAGGCGTGATAACCGGCTTTGTCGAGTTCCTCCAAAGCGACGAGAGATTCCTCTGTCGTCATACGGGTTGCGAATAAAGACTGATGACCGTCCCGAAGGGCGGTTTCGACGATTTTGACACCCATTTCGATCATCCCTTTCACGTAAGAAATGAGGCTCAATTCCGATGGTCTATCCTAATAGACGACGGATGGGGGTTCGGTTTTCGGAAAAGCCCGAAAAAGAGCTTTTTGACGCAAAAACACGATGTTTTTCAGAATGCTTTTGCCTCCTATTATACATCATTTTCGGGAAAATGAAATGGAAAATTCGGGAAAGAAGTGTTTCATGTTTTCCTTCCTACGGGATCGAGGAAATGCCAACGAAAACAAGGACGATTTTTTCAGGTTTTCGTTGGTTTCAGGTGCGAAAACCCGGAAAACGATCACAAGGCTATTTTAAACCCAAAAAGAATCATTTTTAGATACGCGCCTTGCATTCCTCTTTATTCGTGATACAATAAAAAACTGGAAGAATTCATTTTACCCCTTTTCAGAGTCTTCTCGGAAACAAGATACTATTGGATTTTCCTTGAGAACCCCCTTTTTTTGGGGCTCTTTGGGTCATTGAACCACCAAAAACTGACGAATTTCCACATATGGATTCACGAAAGAACCGCACCCGTTGTTACCGACCATAATTTACGGAGGTTTACTGCATGAAACGAATCATGGTGATACTGATGTTGATGACGATGATTCTCGTCGTCGCGGCTTGTGATTTGAACGGGACAACGACCACTACCCCCTCGACTTCATCCACAACCACGACGTCGACTCGATCCATAACCACGACTTCAACTCCGTCGACAACCTCTTCTAGGAAAACATGGTGGACGCTTCCAAAGACGACCACTACAACCACACTTCTCACGACGACGATGCCTTCATTTCCCGACACGATCGAAGGGCAGATGGCGGAAAGATTGTACCTGATTAACCGGGAATGGGAATTTTTTTCGGTACGCTATGTCCGGATCGAAGGGACCATTCGAGTGTATGACGAACAGGATGAGGTGAATCAGTCGATGGAATACGTTCTGTCCATTCGGCTGAACTACACCCAACACCGCCTGATCGCTACATTGATTGGGGGGGAACTTGTTTTGGGGGGATTCGCCGTCGAACCGATCAACGACCAGCTTGCCCTGCGTACCCGTAGCGGGTACGACGTCTTCACCGAACTTGCGCCGACTCAAGTTTTTTCTCAATTGTTGGCGGAAGAATGGGGTCTGTTTTCGATTCCCGAAGTGATGACGGGGACGCCTTTCACCAAATCGGTTGACCACTTCTTTACCAAGATGACTTCCGAGGCTTTTTTGGAAAACCGCCTTTATCTCACTTTTCTTGACCTGATCCATTACGTGCCTGATGACTTCGGGGAAATCTTGGAAGTGTATTATATTTTGCCCGACCACGGTACTTGGATGACGGAAGTCGTTCAGATTCCGCTTCATCCTGTCGAAATCCCTCAAGGATTCCGCGCGGAAATGGAGTTGGTTACCTACTATTTTGCCCGAACGGAAGAATTACCAACCTTCCCCTGGGATGCTTTCTATTTTGAGCCCCGGGACAAGGAGTTGGCAGTTCCTTTGGATCTGACCTCCCGACCCGTGAACAATGTCCGCGACGTCTTGATCGAATTGGGGATCATCCCCAATTACGTGGCATACCGACTGGATCCCGGAACTTATCGATTCTTTAATGCGGATACAGAACAGGCTTTGGAACCGAACGCCTTCATCCTCGGACCGGGCGATGAAGTCCTGTCGCTGGATCCTTTGGTCGTCGAAACCTCGGGGATCTATTATCTCGTCCTTCACGGGGGAGGGTATGACCCGATCCCCGTCGCTCTGGTGGAAGTCACCTCTGGGGACTGACTCCCCTTTTCCGAAGAATATAAATCTAAGGCATAGGAGAAATCCCCGTTTTAGTTCCCGTTTTTGAATATTTGCCTGCCATTTCGGGGGAAAAACCGTTTGTCTCTCTTCTTTTTTCTCATCATTTGATACAATAGAGGGCAAAGGTGATGCCGATGCCCTCGTAATGCGATAGGAAACGCCGTTTGGCTCACGAAGCCGAAGTCGGACCTTTCCCGCTTTCCTTGGAATGTGATTGACATCCCGATGGAAGGCGTTTTTTCCCCGCCGTCCAAGCGGGGGTTTTGTTTTCATTCGGACCTGTTTTCCCAAGACACTCGCTTCCCCTTCGAAAATCTTCGGAATGATTTTTTCGATTCCGACTAGAAAGACTTGAATTCCTTCATCGACCGTCCGGAAACGGTCAATTCGTGATTGGAAATGAGGATTGAAATCATGAAACGCATGTGGATCGTTTTGACATCGCTATTCTTTCTTACGGGATGCTCGTTCTTTACGCGATCCACGACCGTTCCCGTCACCTCCGCACCGATTTCGACCACTTTTTCCACAACGTCTACAACAACCTCGACCACTTCCACGACATCGGCTTCTTTGCTCATCCCCGCCCTTTTGATTTATGAGGTTTACGGGGGCGGCGGGAACGTCGGAGCCACCTATCGGAACGATTATGTCGTTCTCTACAATCCTTCGGACACATCATTTGATCTTTCCCATTGTTCATTACAATATTCCGCCGCCGGCGGAACCTCCTTTTTCGTCTTCCCCCTCGAGGGGACGATTGCGGGCGCCGGTTTTTTTGTGGTAACGCTGTATGGAGGAACGAACGGAAGTCCCCTGCCCGTCTCTTTCGGAAACCCGGCCACTTTGAATCTGGCCGCCGCGTCCGCGAAGTTGGCTTTGGTTTTGGGAAACGAACCGATCGCCGGACCCGAGGACGAATCGGTCCTCGACTTTCTGGGTTATGGGACCTCGGCGACCCTTTTCGAAGGGACTCCCACGGCCAACCTCGGAAATGGATCTTCCGCCAAACGGAATTCCTTTTCCGATACTGGCGACAACGCCGCCGATTTCTCCCTCGGAGTTCCCGATCTCGCATATGTCTTGGATTCGATGGAAATGACGGGAATCGTGCTGTCCGGGTGGGACGATGTTTACGCCGTGGGAGATTCCTTGAATCTGTCCGGGGCGCTCATCCTGGGAACCTTCGCTGAAGGAGCGACCGCGAGATTTCTCCCCTCCCCGGAGATGATCTCCGGGTTCGATACCTCGGTACCGGGGTCATTCACTCTTTCGGTATCCTACTTGACTTTCACGACGGACTTTTCGTATTCGGTCATCGATTTCGATCCCGACTCCGCGGTCGTCATCTCGTTCATCGACATCGGGATGGCGGGAGGCGGACCGGGGGAGTCCACCTTAATCGAATGCGGTGATTGGGACATCCTCGTCGATTCGGGGGAAAACTCCCCGGAGGCGACGAACGAACTGTTGGCCTTTTTGAACGACCATGTCACCGACGGTGTCATCGAATACTTGATCGCCACGCATCAAGACGCCGATCACATCGGCGGTTTCACCGAAGTGATGGACGCTTTTCAAGTGTCAAATGCCATCTTGTATTCCACGCCGTCTTCAATCGCCACTTCCCTGCGGCAAACCTTTGAAAACCGTCTGACGACCGAAGGATCCTCCGTCGTTCGCATCCGGGCCCTCGTCGACTCGGGGAACCCGACGATTCCCCTCGTCGACGGCGTCCTTTTGCGGTTCTTTGACACCGGGTTTTTGGAAGGATCCACCGCCAATTCCTCCAGCCTCGTCTTTGTCGTCGAAGCTTACGGAACGCGAGTGTTGTTGACGGGGGATGCGGAATCCAACCAGGAAGCCGTCTACGCGCCCCTGGTCGGGGACGTCGATGTTTTCAAAATGGGTCATCACGGGACCGCCAACGGGACTTCATCGACCTTTTTGGAAACCGTCACTCCCGAAATCGCTATCGTATCCAACGGCGACATGCTCGGAAACGAATACAACCACCCGACCTACACGTCGGTGGGACGCATCTATACCTATTCCTCCGAATTGCCCGTTTACGCCGTGACCGGCGGAAACGGAAAAGCCGTGGGGATCCCCCTCACTTGGCAGCGGAACGGGACGATCACGGTATCGATCACCTCCGCCGGTTATTCGCTGGCTTCGGAGTACTACGGTGCCGACCTTATGGAACTCTCACAGACTGACTATTGGAAAGATGACTCGAATCCGAACAGGGACAAGGGATATGTCCTCCCAACGGCATGGATGCCATCGGTGGAGTTTCAGACCTTGTTGGAATTCAAGTATACCAACCAATCACAGGAAAACAAAACACACTCCATCCACGCACGAAAAAAGCACTAGAAAAAGGTGATTTCGATGTCCTCGTATCGCGAATGGAAACGCCGCTTGGCCCACGAGGCCGAAAGCGGAGGGTTCCCGCTCTCCATGGAATGCGAATTGACATCCGGATGCAATTTCCGTTGTTCGATGTGTTATGCCCGGGAAGATCATCCCCAAAACGAACTTTCGACCTCCGAATGGAAGGCGGCTTTTGACGCCGCCGGCACAAAAGGGGGAATTTGTTTTTCTTTTTGACCGGAGAGGAAGGGTTTTTGACGCCATCCTCGTGATATGGCATTTGCTTAACGACGGCGATGATTCCATTGTCGGAATCTTGGTCATCGATCATCTATAGAAGACCTCAGATCATTCTTCAAACCCCCAATCGGCTTATTCGATTGGGGGTTTCTTCTGTCCGGCCGTGGGTTTTTATCCAATCACCGACTCAAAAGCGAAAAAGCCCCATCAGTTTTGGCGGTTTTATTGCATTAATCGTGAATGGTGATAGAATAGGAGAAAAGATTCTATTTCGCTCGGTTGAAGGAGGGGTACCACGAAAAAGCTCTGGATTGTCCTAGGGTTTTTGTGCCTTGTTGGCTGTTTCATCGCCTGTGAAACGAAAAACGCCGATTCGGAAAAAGCCCAGTTATCGCAAAAAATCCATGACTTCGATGCGGCTTTATCATCTTCGGGTCGGTTGTGGATGTACTACGAAACCCTCTTCGAAATGTGGCGGGTCACCGAAGCCACTTCGGGAACGGGAAACACAACCACCGCGACCGACAATCGGGTTCGGATCGAGAGTAGCAAAACCCGATATACCTTATCGACCGATCGATCCTCCAAACAACTGTGGATTCAAACAGCGGAAAATAACGGTAGTATCTGGTACACTCGATCAAAAATCATTCAAACCGACCAAGGGTATCTGACGCTACAGACACAGAACGACAATCCAGTCGTTACCGAGTGCATCGGAAACGAAAATGATTTTGCGATTTATTACGAACAGGAAACCGTTCGGCTGGCGGATTTGGCGGCTTTCCCCGCCGACGCGACCGTTTCCTTCCAAAATAACATCTATACGATATCCTTCCCCATTCTGGCGATGGGAAACGATCCGGCCTTTTCGGGTTTTGCCGATCTGATTTCGCTCCTGGAAGGGATTCTTACGGAAACCGATCGGATGACGATGACCGTGGAATTTTCCCAAGGAGATCGGAAAGTCGACATCGGTCTGGTTACCGAAATCGACCTTTCCGACAGCCCGTTGGTTATTACCGTCGACATGGATTTGTCGATGGAGATCCCGGTTTCCTTCGTCCCATACGCATATCCAGACAACACCGTATTTTTATCGCCATCGAGTCGGGAACTGGCCTTGGCGGAATCCTTTAATCCGGCCAGTGAAAACCGCCGGCCAGCGGTTTTAAGTCAGGAATATCCCGGGTGGTTGGCCTATGATCTAGAACCCGGCTTTTACCGATTTACGAAGACTTTTCAATCCTCGGCTTTTTCCTCTCGGTTGGAAAGTACTTCCGGAAAACGGATGAGTTCCTCCTTCGCTCCGGTTAACAAGGCAGGAAGGTACTATCTGCGGTTGATGGGGAATGGAAATGTCGAAGTGGCTCTATCTCGTTATCCCGTGGAGCAAATCGGCACACCGCTTTCTCCAATCTTCGCACCGATGTCGGTCAGTGGTTCTGTCAGCCTAAAGAACAAGTATTTCTTGTACGCCCCTTCCGATGTGGAAAGAACGTTGGTCATTTCCATAACATCCGTATCGGCAAGAGGGATGAATTTGGATATATTCGACCAATTGACCTCCCTTTCCGCAGGGAAAACGATCCAAAGAACGATTCACGCCGGAGAATGGGTCATCTTTTCGATTCAAGGAGCCGGAGAATATGCGTTCGAGGTCACATTCGAGTAGAGGAAGGAGTATCAAAGGAAATGTTCAGGGGAGAAAACTCGCCAGTTCATTCTGAGGGGTTTCTTTCCACATTCCCATAACAAAAATCGTCGGGCATTTCAACTTAAGGTTAAGCAAAAAGGTCATTTTGGTGACACGCTGAGCCATCATTTGAAGCATGTCGTCTTTATGCAACCTTTGTCATCTATTGACAGGTGAAAAGCCTATTTTTCGAGGATTTTTATTAAAAACGCATTTTTTTGTTGGATTCTTCGAGTCTTTCTATGAATCGAAAAAAATGTTTGTGTTTCTACATCTTGACAGTAACTTAACCATTCTTCCGAGCCCCATATTCTAAAAAAAGGGGAGAAATGCTAATAAAATGGCTGTTGGAATAAAAAAAATAATCTTATGGCTATGAAAGTGGGAATCATCGTTATGCCGAGGTTTTTGATGCTTTGAAAAAAAGCACTCGATTAACGGGTGCCAAAATGAGCATGGTCAGTCTTTTCTGCCGGAATTCGGAAAACGAGGCTGGGGCGAGTCATGAAACCAAGGGGGGATAATCCCCTTTTCTTTTTCCCCATTGGAGGAGCCCTTCGCGGATTTTCGGGATCTGCTGGACCAGCGGGAGAAAATCGTTGAGAAACAGCCGCTCCGCCTCGGTGGCTTCTTCCGTGACGTCTTCGCCGGAGAAGAGCGTCTGCAGGACGAGCGGGCTTTTCTCCTTGGCGGCCTCATAGAGATCATCGTCCGTATCCCCGGTGATGACGCCGAGAAGCAGGAGAAGAAAAGGCCGATAGAGCGAATCTTCGGGAAGGGAAGACAGTCCCTGGTCGAAAGCGGCATACCGTTCTTCGAGGAAATAGCAGACGAGGATCGCTTCGTTGATCCGCTTCCGGTCTGCCAGATCGAGGGCCAAGGCCTTTCGATAGACAACGATGGCTTCCCTCATCCGTCCCTGGGCCTTGAGGAGATACCCCAGGCTGTCCAGAGACAGGATGTAGGTGAGGTTGTCCCCGCGGTCGTAGAAATCCTCTCCCGGCTTTTTCAGTTCCTCGGGATGGACGCGTTCATAAGCCCCGATGATCAGCCGGAGGAGATCCTCCCGATCCTCGGGAGCGGAGAAGGGCAGCCAGGCGACGAGGGTGCGATAGGCGAAGGGACAAAGATCGACCAGATTGAACACGTTGGGAAGTGTGAACAGATCCGCTCCCCCCAGCCGTTCGCCGAGGGCGTCCACGGTGTTCATCAGGGATTCCTCGAAGACGGCGTCTTTCTGCCGTTTCACGAGGGCCCGGAACGGCCGGACGGCCTCGGGGGCGCGGAATTGCGTCCGCCCGTGATTCCGGAACAGGGCGGCGAGCAGCGCCTGAAGGGTTTCCGCATCGGGTTCGTCCTTGTCTCGCATCAGTTCGTGAAGTTCCACGGGCGTGTAGCCGTTGTTGTCCCACCGTCTGATATGGTTGGCAAGATCTATTAGGAGATTTATGAATTCCTGCAAGGCCTTCTGGGTGGGAATCCGGAGGCCCCAAGCCTCGGCCACGCGAACCAATTCGTCGTATTTATCGTCGTAGAACAGGCAGTCGCGGAGAATCCGGGCGGCCTCGTCGGGCACCCTCACCCGTTTTTTCCTGAGATGGGCTTCCAACCGGAGGTAGGCCTCCGGCTTTTCAAAATAGAATTCGTCCAGATATTTTAGCAGTTCCTCCTTGGGGGGAACGTACCGGGGTTTTTGGGAAGAGGTTTCCTTGAACTCTTCCAAATCGCCGCCTTTGACGATGGCGTGGTGGACGACCCATCCGTCGACCATGTCGACATGGGCTTTTGCCAGGACGGAGGAATGCAGCTTGACGGGTTCTTTGGGAAGGTCGGGATTCTGACTTTGGCAGATTTCGATCACCGTTTCTGCGGGAACGAGTCCCTGGAGATGGGCGCAGGCGATGGCATACTCATCATATATGTTCATGAAAGCCTCCGAAAGGAATGATTCATCCGCTGATATCATCCCACGAAAACCTTTGCCTGTCAACCGACGACCAGATTTTCCCGCCTGTCTCGACCGTGAAGGGACTTCCCTCGGGGTGGCGAAAAAAAGCGAGGGGGCATTGGTGACCCCCTCGCGGGAAAAGTGGAAACAGGGTACCCGTCGAATACTCCCCGGTTTGTCCGTCGCCTCCTTTTCAGGGGAGATATTTCCGGAGGGACGAAATCAGATACAACGGAATACTCAGCACGTCTTCCCCGTCCGCGTCCGGCTTCATCGACGTCTTCACGGCATGGACGGGCAGGTACTTTTTCCGATATTCCGACAAGGAGCGGGCTTTCACATTCCTTTCGGACTTGACTTCGATCGGAATGATTTCCGTTCCGCATTGCACGACGAAGTCCACTTCCGCCGTGTTGCCGGAGGACCAGTAATACGGGGACTCGTCCACCGATTTGACCAATTCCCCGAGGACGAAGTTTTCGGTCAGGGCCCCTTTGAATTCCCGATACATCGGCGTGGCGTCCAAGACCACTTCATATGGCAATTTGGAGAGTTTCCGAAGCAGCCCCACGTCCGAAAGATACAGTTTGAAGAAGGTGGGATCGGCGTAGGCGGACATCGGGATGCCCGGTTTTTCCACTTTTTCGACCTTGTGAACCAGTCCCGCGCCGATCAACCATTCCAAGGCGTCTTCCAGGTCTTTGGCTCTCCACCCCTGTTTCACGTGACCGAAGATGAACTTGGTGTTTTCTTTGGCGAGTTGTTCGGGAATGGAACGCCAGACGGCGGTCAATTTCGGAAAGTCTTTGGTCGGGGCGTGTTTTGCAAAATCGAGTTCATAGCTGCTGAGGATGCTTTGCTGAACGGTCTCGACTTTTCCGATGTCGTGCGTATCGAGCCAGGTTTTCACCGCCTCCGGCATTCCGCCGGTGACATAATACTGTTTTAGGTATCCGGACAACTTGTCAGCCAGAATCGCGGGCAGACGGTCTCCCTTATGGAAGTCGTTCAAGTATTGGCAGAGGGCATCTTCCCCGGTGGCGAGCAGGAACTCGGAAAAACTCATCGGGTATAAGTCGAGGAAATCCACTTTCCCAACCGGGAAAGAAGTATTCTGCCTCAAAGCAATCCCCAACAAGGAACCGGCGCATACGACATGGTACTCTGGGGCATTCTCGCAGAAATATTTGAGGGAGGTGATGGCCCTGCCG
>JAKLGB010000129.1 GCA_022710895.1 Bacillota bacterium | reverse complement strand
AAAGAACAAAATTTGGACGACTTGGTTTGCGAACATTTCGGTCTAAAAACCCCGCCCAGTGATTTGACAGAATGGCGCGAACTTGTCGAAACGGTCCGGGGGTTGTCTCAGACCGTTCGGATTGCCTTGGTGGGAAAGTATGTTAACCTTCATGATGCTTATTTATCTGTGGCGGAAGCCTTGAAGCACGCCGGGTATTTCCATCATGTCAAAGTCGAAATTCGCTGGGTCAACTCCTCCGAATTGACAGAAGCCAACGTCGCTGCCGTTCTCGGCGATTGTCAAGGAATCGTCATTCCGGGTGGTTTCGGAAATCGTGGAATCGAAGGGAAAATCTTAGCCATCACTTATGCGAGAACCCATGGTGTCCCCCTCTTGGGACTCTGCCTTGGCCTGCAACTGTCGATCATCGAATTTGCTCGCAATGTCTGTGGATTGAAGGAAGCCAACTCGACCGAATTTGAACCCGACACCATTTATAACGTCATCGATTTCATGCCCGATCAATATGCCGGAATGCAAAAAGGCGGAACGATGCGGTTGGGATTGTACCACTGCGACATCAAAAAAGACACATTGGCTTGCCGGGCTTACGGTACCGAACACATTTCGGAGCGTCATCGCCACCGCTACGAATTCAACAACAAATTCAAAAAGGTTTTGGAAAACCAAGGCATGGTTTTTTCCGGAATCAATCCGGAGACCAAGTTGGTCGAAATCATCGAGTTGAAAAACCATCCTTGGTTCGTCGCCTGTCAATTCCATCCCGAATTTCTTTCCCGCCCGACGCGGCCGCATCCCTTGTTCCGGGATTTGATCGGCGCCGCATTGGGAAAACGATCCTA
>JAKLGB010000128.1 GCA_022710895.1 Bacillota bacterium | reverse complement strand
GCGGCGATGAGCCGCGCCCGAAGGGTATAATCCAAAGCGCCCTTGTCTTCGCATAAAACGTCCAGTCCGTCGATGCCCAGCTCGTTCAAGGTCGTTTCGATCACTTGGGCGATCTGGTCATGGTAAAAAGCGTCCACGACGCTGGAGATGACGACGTGGCGCGTGGACGCTGGGCGGACGGTGAAGACGGCGTCATTCGATTCGAGTGTGCCGGCGATTCCCGGTTTCATGGGGATCCCTTCTTCCGTGATGGATTTTTTCAGTGACGCGAGTTGGCCAAGGCGATGACACGGTTCATTTCGTTCTTGACGATCATGAAGCCGTCGTCAAACGACATTCCCGGTTTGGCCAGGCATTGATCCGCTTCGCAAGCGATGGCGATGTTGGTGGTCGCTTTGGCGGAAAGATCCGTTTCGTTGCAGGTGCCCCCGCAGTAACTGCCGATGTGTTTTTGGTTGCAATAGAGGATCGCTTCGACGACGTTGTTGATGCCGCCCAGATCCGGGGTCTTGATCTGCAGCATGTGTCCGCCTTTTTTGTCGGCGAACTCCATGACGTCTTCCAAGGTGTTGCACCACTCGTCGGCGACGATCTGCAACCCGCTGCCGAGAGCGTCGAGGCGGGCGGTGATGGCGATCAGGGCTTGCAGGGTGCCTTCACGGTCCCCTGTGTCCACGGGACCTTCGATGCGGATCGGGAAGGGCTTCGCGGCGGCTTCCAATCGAAGGAGATAATCCACGATTTGGTCCAAGTCTTGGCGGAAAGCGATGCCGATGGTGCCATAGACGTCGATGTGGAAGACCGGCAGGTAATCCGGACGGGTCCGACGGGTTTCAATGCGGTTCTTCAGCCAGCCCACGTATTCCAGCAGCAATTCTCCGTTCTTCCCCAACTTCTTCTCGACGTTGTTGATGAGAGCGTGGGGCAGGACGTCGACTTGCTTCATGATCATCTTGTCGACGTTCAGATAACGTTCGTCGCCCGATTGCCCGAAAACGGGAATCGGACGGTAGACTTTTTCTGTAATGCCATAATCCTTGCGGATCACTTCGGCCATCGTCGTCTTGCGGACATTGGCGACGGCGGAAAGGATCGCTTGCGACAACCCGTAACGGA
>JAKLGB010000127.1 GCA_022710895.1 Bacillota bacterium | reverse complement strand
CCACTTGTTTTTATCAAGAAAGTAATATATAATAGTAAAGCATTCACAGGAGATTGATGAAAAACGTGAAAATCGCCTTTTCCATGTCGGTCGATCATGCCCCAGAGACGAATCTCGCCGCCACCGGAAAAATCGTTTCCCGCCAATTGGTTTTTTCCGATTCGGAGGGCAACGTGTATCGTTTCGATTTGAATCCCCCGCGGCTTGGTATTATCAAAACCGGAAACGTGGTCACTCGGTTAGAATTGCGTGAAGGTTCACAGACCCAAGGAACGGTCCTGACCTCGGGAACGACCTTCCGTCTCGACGTCCGGTGCGGACGCCTGACCTTCGCCGATGCCTCCATCGAAGCTGAATACGATCTGGTTGACGGAAACACCGTTTTGTCGCACCACGAGATGAGTCTCCGATGGGACTCCGATGACAAAAAAGAAAGGAACTCCTTACATGGTCGATTTGAAACAACTGTCAATGATTGAAGCGGCTGAACGCGTCCTCATTCAAAACAAACAACCCATGACGTTCATGGAGTTGTTCAAATCGCTGAGCGAAGCTAAAGAACTCGGCGACGAGGAAAAAGCCCGGATCATTTCCCAATTCTATGCCGATTTCATTTGCTCCGCCCGGTTCATTTACATGGGTGATGACATGTGGGATCTGAAGAGCCGTCAATCCATCGACATGTGGGATAAAGACGGAGCTTACTACCAAGAATTCCCCGAACTCGATGAGGAAAGCGAAGAAGAACACGAAGAAGAGGAAGAACTGGAAGAAGAGGAAGAACTGGAAGAAGAGGAAGTCATCGACGCGACTCTTGAAGACGAAGAATACGACGAAGACGAAGTCATTTACGATGACGAAGAGTTCTTGGACGAGGAAAAGCCCGTCGTGGAACCGGTCAGCGAATTCGACGATGACAAGTATAACGAGTACATGGACGATTACGAGGATATGTACGACGAGTGATTCTCTACTCGCAAGGCCTTCAAGACGCCGGGAAATCCCGGCGTTTTTTTTCGCTTGTAATTCCCGGATTATGATTGATTTTGAATTCCGTATTTGTTATAATCTAACAGAGCCCAAAAAATGAGAGTTCTCCCGATCGAGAACTCTTTCTTTTTATTGCGAGGAGGACCGTATGAAACAAACCAAGTTCATTTTCGTCACCGGAGGGGTCGTTTCGAGTCTGGGAAAGGGCATCACCGCCGCTTCTTTGGGGCGTCTGCTCAAAAATCGCGGGCTCAAGATTTTCATGCAAAAGTTCGATCCCTACATCAACGTCGATCCCGGAACGATGTCGCCGTATCAACACGGCGA
>JAKLGB010000126.1 GCA_022710895.1 Bacillota bacterium | reverse complement strand
GATCCATGTCGGTGACGATGAAGTTCACCGGCGAGAGCCCGCCTTTGAAGTAAGCGCCGACTGGGGTACAAACAACCCCGAAGAGATATTCCTTGGCGGGCCGGACCCCCATGTTGTCGCCGATGCCGAGAATGTAGGGACGAAGATAGAGGGAAGCCCCCGAATCATGGGGCGGAACATACTCCGCGTTGGCACGGACCACCGCGGTCACGGCCTGTAAGAACCGTTCGACCGAGATTTGCGGCATCAGGAGGCGTTCGCAGGAACGCTGAAGCCGTTTGGCGTTCTCGTCCGGGCGGAACAATTGGATTTTCCCGTCTTTCCGACGGTAGGCTTTCATCCCTTCGAAAGCTTCCTGTCCGTAGTGCAGACAGGTCGAGGTACAAGCGATGGTCAGGGTATCTTCGTTACGGAGGATTCCGTCGTCCCATTTTCCGTCACGCCAGCGCGACAGGTAGTTCCACTTCGTTTTCGTGTAAGAGAAGCCGAGATTATGAAAATCAAGATTGCCGATCGGTTCGTGAGCCATGCGGATCTGCCTTTCTTATGGGGAGCCTTTGACAAAAAAAATAGGATAGCTCTCCTTTGGCTTTAATTATATCACTTTCCATGAAAAAAGGATAGTGAAAAAAGGCAAACGCTTACATGATTCCGACACGATGACGCTCATCCCCGTGGTTCTGTGGGAGAGAACCTCGAAAGCGAAAAAAGCGAGTTATCAAAACTACGAAATTTTTCTTCCGCTTCTTCCATTTCTTGGCAAGGATGGTATAATGTGGAACAAATGGTGGCCTTGAGGAGGGATGAACATGGAGGTTTTCCGACTGAAGAATGGACAATTATTGGAAATCCGCAAAGCGGTTCCGGAAGACGCGGCTCAACTGTTGGCGTACCTTCCGTTGATCGGAGCCGAATCCGACAACCTCCTTTTTGGAAAAGAAGGAATCGCTTTTACGATCGAAGGCGAACAGAAACTGTTGCGTGAAATCGGGGAAGAACCCAATTCGATTTTCCTGCTCGGTTTTGTGAACGGGGTCCTCGTCTCCACTTGCAACATCCGAGCCTCGCAGCGGGAACGCAAACGGCATCAAGGGACGTTTGCGATCGCGGTCCGCAAACCGTTTTGGCATCTGGGAATCGGTTCGCTCATGGGCAAGACCGCGCTGGAATGGGCCAAGGCTACGAACATCCTCGCGACGATCCAGCTCACGGTACGAACCGACAATGTCCATGCGATCCGTTTGTATGAACGGTTGGGATTCCACCCGATCGGAATCCTTCATCGGGATCTGCGGATCCGCGGAGAGTTTCATGACACTTTGATGATGGAATGGTTGGTTGAATAAACAAATAGGGCTCCGATTCGCATCGGAGCCCTTTGATTTTATCCTTTTTGGAACCAGCCGAGCCGTTCGGCGACGGCGATGGCG
>JAKLGB010000125.1 GCA_022710895.1 Bacillota bacterium | reverse complement strand
AGACCTGTTCGGTCGTGTCGCTATCCAAATTCCCGGTCGGTTCGTCGGCGAGGATGATTTCCGGTTGGTTCATCAGCGCCCGGGCGATGGCGGTCCGCTGTTGTTGTCCCCCGGACATGTTGACGGCAAGGTTGTCTTTCACCTTGGTCAACCCTACCAGGTCCATCAATCGCAAAGCCCGTTCCCGAATCTCGGGAGTGATCGGTTTGCCCGAGATCCGGACCGGCATCAAGACATTTTCATAAGCCGTGAATTCCGGAAGCAAATAGTGGAATTGGAAAATGAACCCGATCGTTCGGTTGCGAAGTTCCGCCAGGCGGGAATCCGACAACGATGCGGTTTCGACGCCGTTGATCAGGACGGTTCCGGTAGAAGGGCGGTCAAGGGTTCCGATGATGTTGAGCAAGGTCGATTTCCCGGAGCCCGATTGCCCGATGATCGAATTGAACGATTCTTTTTCGAACGCCAAATTGACGTCGAAGAGCACTTTGGTTTTGACGGCGCTTCCGTAGATTTTTTCGACGTGGCGCAGTTCGATGACGTTGTCAGCCATTTTTGATCACCTCGATAATGCTGATGCGGGTGGAACGACGAGCGGGGATAAGCGAAGCCAACGAAGCCGAAAGGAACGCGATGCCGGCCGATAAAGCGATGAAATTCGGATCAATGAAGAGCGGAACGACCGGTGTACCGTCGGCATTCAAAGCAAAAGTGGTGAAGGCCACAGACAGACCCAACCCGAGAGAAACCCCGACGATGGCCCCGAAGATTCCCAAGATCATTCCTTCCGACAGAAAGATGAAACTGGCTTGCCCGTTCTTGATGCCCATGGCTTTGAGAATCCCGATTTGTTTGGATTTTTGCAGGACAGTGATGGCCAAGACGCTGGCAATCCCGAGGATGACCGATAAGGTGACGAACACCTGAATCATGATCGAGGAATAACTCTGCCCGTTCAATCCCGAAAGCAACGATTCATTTTGGGACTTCCAATCGACGACTTCAATCGTTTCGTCATTGATCAAAGCCGCCAGTTCTGCGGCATTGACATCGGTTTCGAACACTTTATCCACCTGGGTTTCGATGCCGGTCACCACATCTCCGATGTTCAAGATCGTTCGGACGGCCGGTATCGTGGCGATGACCCAGGTGTCATTGATGGCAGTTACCTTGAAATCGAAGACTCCGACGACTTTGACCACAGTGTTCGGAACGGCATTCCCGCCTCCGGTCGTCGGGGGCATATAGATGGTGAAGGTGTCGTCACCATCGAGAACCAACCCGAGTTTTTCAAACGCCGTGATGCCGATGAGTACCTCACCGTCGTTGCTGGGCATCCGGCCGTCGACCAGTTTCTTTTCGAAATCGTAAATTTCTTCGGAACCGAGAAAATCCATTCCGCGAACCAGAATAGCTCGGGAATCAGTGCCTTTGATCGAAACCGCCCCGGTCTCCACCACGGTGGCGACCGAAACGAAATTGGGGATGGATTCGATATAGGCGATGTATTGATCATAATCGGCGATATATCCTCCATCCTGAACGGTCGAAATCGTCACTTGAGATGAACTGCCGATAGTTTTATCAACCAGGGATTTCTGTAACCCGGAAATCAGAGATCCAATGAAGACTTGAACGGAAACGCCGATGGC
>JAKLGB010000124.1 GCA_022710895.1 Bacillota bacterium | reverse complement strand
GTACTTGTCATTGGCGATCTCGTTGGGCTTGACCGCAATGATCTTCTCCATGTCGCAAGCCACGGGAGAAGAATCGGGGTCGATGTCGATGACGTTGGCGCAATGGATCAGCGAACATTTCGTTCCCGCCCATTGGATCAGCCTTGATCAGCTGCATCTGCTGATACGCAAGGGAGCCCACGTGGGGGAATATGCGGTTTTAGGATTGTCGTATGCGCTCACGTTCCGTCTTTTCCGGTGGCCAACGGGGATTATGATCCTTCTGGGTCTGTTCATAGCCCTAGGGGATGAAGCTAGCCAGTGGCTGTCAGAAGGACGAGGACCGAGCTTAATCGATGCCCTCGTGTTTGATTTTCCCGGTTTCCTCCTCGGAGGAATCATCGGGCGAATAGTATTTTGCAAAATAAACGTCTCGTAAGAGACGTTTTTCATTTTCTTTAAAAAAGTTCAAAAAACACTTGCATTTGGATAAAAAAATTAATATAATTAAGTTGCAAATTAAAAAAATTAAGTTAGCGTGGTGAAAAACGATGACAAATGAAATTCTTCTTCAAATATCACAAGGATTAATGAAACCCCGCGAAGCTTATCGGGAACTCTATCGGGTCCCCCGAGCCCCAAGAAAAGGAAGAGCTCACTTCCTCAAACTTCGGATCCGAATCCCCGGCGAAAGAGGTCTCAGCGCTTTCCTCGCCTTCCTGTTTCTCTTCCCGCTTCCCTTGTTCATCGTCCGGCTGTTCCTGCGAAAAATGAAGCCGGAATCGATGGGAGGCGACGTTCCCTTCACCCCCGCGCAAATGATGGAACTGATCCGTTATCGTGGAATCAATATCGAAGTCAAAGCCAAAGACGGGACCCGCGTCCTGATCAAAACCCTATAGGAGGTATCACCCATGGACAAAATCAAAATCGACAAAGAAGCCTTGAAACGCGAAATCCGGGAAAGCGTCAAATCCGGACACACTCTGAATCTCGGAGACAACTTTCGTTCCCTCAAACGTACCGGCAAGTATCCCGTCATCTCCGCATGCCCGGTTTGTCACGGGGACCTGCACGTCGTCAAACTTGCCTGCGATAACTGCGGCACCGCCTTGGAAGGGCAATTCACCTTATCCAAATTCAACTACCTCGCCACCGAACAACTGTACTTCATCGAAGTGTTCGTGAAAAATCGGGGAAACATCAAAGCGGTGGAAAAGGAAATGGACCTTTCCTATCCCACCATCAAAAAAATGCTGGATGACGTCATCGTCGGATTGGGTTATGCCCCCGAATCCGGAGCCCCGGCGGAAGAAATACCTTCCCCCGTACCTCCGGCTCAACCGGAAAAACCAGAAGCCCCCGAAGAACCGAAACTGACCCGCCTGGAAATCATCGCCAAACTTCAAAACGGTGAACTCACCGTCGCTCAAGCGACCGAACTCTTGAAGAAAGTCAAAAAATAAAACCAAGGAGACCCATCATGGCCAAAGATCAACTCAAAGAAGAAAGAATGAAAGTCCTCGAACTGCTGTCCAAAGGCACCATCACCGCGGAAGAAGCCGAAAGCTTGCTCTCGGCAATGGGCGATGTTGTCCCGGAGACCCCCGCTCCGGTCGTTGTCGTCTCGGACAAAAAAGCCCCGTTCCGCATGCTCAAGATTTATGTGGATTCGGCCGATGGCGACGTAGTCAAAATCCAGTTGCCCATCGAATTCGCCAAACTCCTGAAATCCGGAAAATTCAACATCGACCAATTGGACGACATGAA
>JAKLGB010000123.1 GCA_022710895.1 Bacillota bacterium | reverse complement strand
AAAAACCGGGCAAAATGCCCGGAATGGAAAAGAACGTCGATAAAGGTTCATTTCATGAGACGCTTATTGCGTCTTTTCGTATACTAAAGCTAAGAGTCAGATTATGACTTTTGGCGGACATCTTTACAAATATTTATGGAAGGAATACAATGAGGTCGAAGGGATGGTTAAAACCTGAGGCTCGACCTCGCAAAAATCTCTACACTTCGAGTGTGAAACACGAGATCCATCCCTTCCCCATGAAGACCAGCAGCCAAGAGCCAATCGCAGACTCTTGGCTTTTTCTATTTCCGACGGGAACAAGAGAAAGCTGGCGGAACCAAGGGCGTGCGCTTTTTTGGGGGAGAAAACCCCGTAATAAAAAACGCCCAACTTCCACTCAAACTCGAACAACTTGTTTAGATCTAATGAGGACAATGATCCTGGATCAATGACGAAAATAAGCGAAAAGGGCGAGGGAAGAAAAAAGAAAGGGAGAGGAAAATGAAAGGAAACTGTATTGCGATTGACGTATCAAAGGACAAAAGTCACATTCAAGGATTTAGAAACCTGAACGAACCGATTTCAAAAGCGATGGAAATCGGTCATGACAGGGACGGTTTCGGAAAAATCCTTGAACTGACAAACCAATTCACTAGAACGGAGGAAGAAAAACCAAAGGTCATTTTCGAAGCGACCGGTATCTATCATCGCGGGTTACAAAGTTATCTAGAACAGAACGGATTTGAGTACTACATCGTCAATCCGCTTCAGTCGGCGAAATGCCGGAAACAGGATCTGCGAACGAAGAAAACGGACAAAAGAGACTGCGTGAACCTAGCGAAGATGTTTTACACAATGGAATTAAGAAAAAGCAGCGTCGAGGACGAGAAATACTACGCGTTGCGACAATTGAGTCGCTACTACGAGGACCTTTTGGGGCATCTCCGCAAAGCAAAGGTAAGTTTTAATGCGACCTTGGACATTGTCTATCCGAAATATCAAGATGTGTTTGAAAAAATCTATACAACTTCATCCATGGCCATTTTGCGAAAATACCCGCATCCGGACGAACTGGGGAGAAAACATCCAGAAACGGTCGCCAAACAACTCATGCGGTGTGGAGACCATACGGAAGCATGGTGCATGGGCAAATCGGAACAATTGATAGCGTACGCCAAAACGACGGTTTCCGGCTGTAAGGCCTCCGACATCAACGTGAGGATTATGGGTGATGAACTCGACCAGGTCGAACATTACCTCGGTTTAGCAGAAAAAGCCTTGAGCGAAATGATACAAATCGCGGAGACAATTCCCAACTACAAGGTGATCCGAACGATCCCTGGCATCGGCGAAAACCTGGCCACAAGACTCATCGCCGAAATCGGGGATATTGATCGTTTTCTCGGCAGTAAGCAGTTGGTCGCTTACGCTGGCATCGATCCGATCATCTATCAGTCAGGACAGATGGATGGGTTACATCTGAAGATTTCCAAGAAGGGAAACAAGCGGTTACGGTGCCTCCTGTATTTGGCCGTCTTGATGAACCTTCATATCAAGAAAGAAACGAACTCGATCCGAGAATTTTATAACAAAAAGACGCAGCAGGCATCACCATTGTGTGCCAAAGCTGCGTCCATCGCCTGCGCCAATAAATTACTGCGAATAATTTATGGCATGTGCAAAACCGGTACTGTGTTCAAATAACTAAGTGCATTATACCATATTTTAAAAAACAACTGAAGAGCCTTCAGCTTTTTTGTCGTACCTTTAAATAAAATACAATTGATTCAAAAAAAGCCTTGACAAAGATTATCTAATTTTTATTTCCCATACATTTGATA
>JAKLGB010000122.1 GCA_022710895.1 Bacillota bacterium | reverse complement strand
TCTCGGATTGAGAACGGAATCTCTTTTACCGAATTTTCTTACCAGATCATCCAAGCTTGGGACTTCGAGCATCTTTTTGCCGCCAACGGCTGTCAACTGCAAATCGGCGGTCAGGATCAATGGGGAAACATTACTTCGGGACTGGAATTGATCCGAAAGGTCCACGGATCCGAAGCCAAGGCCTACGGGTTCACATTTCCGCTGGTCACGAAAGCCGATGGAACCAAATTCGGGAAATCGGAATCCGGATCGGTTTGGCTTGATCCCGAACAAACCTCTCCATACGATTTTTATCAATTTTGGATCAATACCGCCGACGATGACATGGAGACGCGTTTGAAACAATTCACTTTTCTGTCCCCGGTGGAAATCCAAGCCCTTTTGAACGATATGAAAGAGCATCCCGAACAACGGAATGCCCAAAAAGCTTTGGCCAGAGAACTTACCGTGCTGGTCCACGGCGAGGCGGCTTACGACGAAGCCCTTCACATCTCCCAAGCGCTCTTCACGGGCAATCTCGAAACGTTGACGGCGGAAGAAATCGCGATAGGATTCAAGGATCTGATCGCAACGACGATATCCGCCGATGCCAACGTCATCGACGTCTTGTTACTGACCGGACTGGCCAGTTCCAAACGCGATGCCCGCGAACTTCTTCAAAGCGGAGCGGTTTCCATCAACGGGAATCGGGTCACGGATTTGGACTTTTCCGTCCGAAAATCGGGAGCCATCGGTGGGGTGTTCACCATTCTGCGTAAGGGAAAAAAGAAATATTCAGTCATCCGACACGAATGAAAAAACCGGGGCCGACGAATCGGCTCCGGTTTTATTTTTGGGATTCCCCTATCGGTTTTCTCCCGGGAAAAAGCACTTTGGAAACATCTTTCGAGGGCATGATGATGCGGAGGGCGTTGAGGATGCACAACAGAGTCACACCCACGTCGGCGAAGATCGACAACCACATAAACATGATCCCTAGCGTCGAAAACAGCAGAAAGACCAGTTTGACAACCATCGAAAAGACGATGTTTTCGACCGCGATGCGCTGGGTTTTCTTGGCGATTCGGATGGCGCGTTCCAGCAGACGAATGTCATTGTTGATGATGATGACATCGGATACTTCGACCGCCAAGTCGCTGGCCGAACCCATGGAGACCCCGATGTCGGCATTTTTCAACAAAGGAGCATCGTTGATTCCGTCGCCGACATACATGCTGACGGAATTGGTCCGAATGGCGTTGAAGCGTTCCAGTTTTTGCTCCGGAAGCAGTTCGGAGTAATATTCAATTCCACCGAGTTTTTGGGCGATTTCCCGGGCGGAAGCTTCATTATCCCCCGTGAGCATCACGGTGTCGTAGTGACTGGAAAGGTATCGTACCGTTTCCATGGCCGACTCCTTCAATTCGTCTTTGACGATGACGTAACCGAGGAGTTTTCCTTCCACAGCGATGAAGGTATATGATCCGACGGGGATTTTGTCCAAAAGGACCGGAATTCCGTTGGTTTCCAAAAAACGTTTACTTCCGGCTAACGCCGGTTTTCCTTCGACGATCGCGGAAATCCCATATCCCGGGACCTCTTTGACGTTTTCCACGCCATAAAAACGTTTCTTGCCAAACTTGGTGACAATCGCTTGAGCGATCGGATGGGAGGAGAATTTTTCAATCGATGCCGCGACTTTCAGGGTTTCCTCGTCGGTGTAGTCGGTCACGAAAAATGATCCGTAGGTCAGAGTTCCCGTTTTGTCCAAAGCGATGGTTTTCACGCCGGTCATCGTCTGCAGAAAGGTCGAACCTTTGAATAAGATGCCGCGCTTCGCCGCCGCACCGATCCCGGCAAAATAAGATAACGGGACGGAAAGCAC
>JAKLGB010000121.1 GCA_022710895.1 Bacillota bacterium | reverse complement strand
CCTTCATGGCTAACACCTTCTTCACTTCTGTTGACAATTTCATTATATAGGCAATTTGTTAAAAAGTAAACACTTGTTTATTATTAAAAAACGATTAGAGATATCGATTCATTTATTCCTTTATCCAACAACTTTCCGAAGCAAGTTAATTGAAACTAACTTGTGATGATGATATAATGAAATCAAGAAAAAATCCTTTGGAGGACAATGAAAATGAAAGAAATCACGTTCCCGCAACTCCGGCGGTTCAATTTGATCATGGGCGGGCTCCATCTGGTTCAGGCCATCCTGATGGCCATCCTTGCCACCACGGTCATTCAAAAAATCGCCGAATTTTCCCCGGTCATTACCCAGTTTTTCATCACTTATGATCCCCTGACGCAAAGTCTCGTCACCCGGGCAAAAGATCTATTTGCGCTTCCCTTCGGTCTGTTGGTTGCCCTTTTCCTGTTGATTTCCGCGGGAGCTCACGCCTTGATCTCCCTTCCCAATAAAACGAACGCCATATATCAAGCCGATCTCGAACAAGGCATCAACCGCTTCCGCTGGTTCGAATATGCTTTGAGTTCTTCGATCATGATCGTCTTGATTGCTACCCTGTTTGGCGTTTACGACATCGCTTCTTTGCTGCTGATCTTCATTGTCAATGCTTCGATGAACCTCTTCGGTCTCCTGATGGAACAACTGAATTCCGGGAGAGAAAAGAAAGGGCTGCGCTGGGGTCCCTTCATTTATGGCTCGGTCGCGGGTCTGGCTCCCTGGGCGGTCATCATCATCTACATGACCGGAACCGGCAACTACGACCAAGTTCCGTGGTTCGTTTGGGCAATCGTCGGCACCTACTTCGTTGCTTTCAACACCTTCCCGATCAATATGATCCTGCAATATCTTCGCATCGGCAAATGGAAAAACTACCTATACGGTGAAAAAGCGTATATCACCCTGAGCCTCGTGGCGAAAACCCTTCTTGCCTGGCTGGTCCTCTTCGGGGCCATGCAACCGTAAGCACAATTTCATTTCTTTCTCCCTTTCATAAAGAATGGCGCCCCGTCGTGGGGGCGCCATTCTTATTTTGATGGGTTTAGTAACCCCTCGAGAATCCGTTTGCGCAAATCCAAAATCCGCTCATGGATGCGTCGAATCGTGACTTCAAAGGCGAGATCGCCTTTTCCGGTCGGATCTTCCAGTCCCCAGTCTTCGCGGTGACGGTTGGGAAGGAAGGGACACTCTACTCCACAGCCCATCGTTACGACAATGTCCACGCGGGGGAGTTCGGTTATCGATTTGGAGTGTTGGGTGCTTTCCATATCGATATCGTAGAGGTGTTTCATCATGCGGACGGCATCGGGGTTGATTCGGTCACCGGCTTCCGTCCCTCCGGAGTAACCCTCGAAAACATCCCCCGCTAGGAGTTTTGCCAAAGCTTCGGCGATTTGCGAACGACAGGAATTATGGATACATACAAATGCAACTTTGATCATCTTCGGCCCCCAATTTCCCGATTATCGGAAAACAGATCATAGTAACGGGATATTTTATCCGCGAGTTCGCGAATATCGACATATTTTCCTTCTCGAAGCGTTTCTTTTCCCTGAACGAAAAATAGAAACAACGGAACGGTGAAAATTTGGTATGGTCCGACGACTTCGGGATGTTCCTCGGCGTCCAAAAATCCCGATTTTATCGACGGAAACGAAACCAATAAAGTCTCAACCTTTCGGCGAAGCGGTTCGCAAATCGGGCAACTTGAGCCCGAGAAATAGATAAGACAGAGATCCGAGGATCGAATCATCTCGTCGATCTGAGAAGCTTTCTGAAGCGGATTCATCGGCATGACTGCGTTCCTACCGGCACGCCAGGCGATAAACGGCTTTTGCACCTTCCCGGGTCAATGGGCAGAAGGGACCGAACGTCGCGCTTTTCCGGCCGGCAAAGAGTTTCTCCGTCAAAAGATC
>JAKLGB010000120.1 GCA_022710895.1 Bacillota bacterium | reverse complement strand
TTTCCCGATGTTTCCGGCTTCGTCATATTGAACGCGGAACTCCTTGACGAGATCCTCATAAAGGGCAAAAGCCGCATCGCCTTGATATTTCTTGAGCAGGGGCAGGACCGCAATTTGGACGGGAACGAGCGGTTTGGCCAGCCGAAGGACTCCACGGGTCTCCTGCGTATCGGGAACGATCTCTTCGTCGTAGGCTTCGGTCAACAGGGCCAAAAACAGCCGCTCGACGCCCAACGAAGGTTCGATGACATAAGGCAGATAGCGTTCGTTGGTTTCGGGATCGAGGTATTCCAAATTCTCTCCCGAATGGTTCTGATGGCTCTTGAGATCGTAGTCGGTACGGGACGCGATGCCCCACAATTCGTCAAATCCCCAAGGGAATCGGAAAAGAATGTCGGTGGTGGCGTTGGAATAAAACGACAGTTTTTCCTGCGGATGATCATAGAATTTCAGATCCTCGGCCTTCAGCCCGAGATCTTCGAGGAATTGCATGCAGAAACGTTTCCAATGGGCAAACCATTCCAGTTCGGTACCGGGCTTGCAGAAGAATTCCAGCTCCATCTGTTCGAATTCGCGGACCCGGAAAATGAAATTGCCCGGGGTGATTTCGTTGCGGAAAGCTTTCCCGATTTGTCCGATCCCGAACGGAACTTTTTTGCGTGAAGAACGTTGGACGTTCTTGAAGTTCAAAAAAATCCCCTGCGCGGTTTCCGGACGGAGATAAACGGCGTTTTTCTGATCTTCCACGACGCCTTGAAACGTTTTGAACATCAGGTTGAACTCGCGGATTTCGGTATAGTCCAGGGCCCCGCAAACCGGGCATTTGACTTTGTTTTCGACGATGAAGTCATACATCTTCTGCTTGGGCCAGCCGTCGGCGTCTTCGACGCCTTTGGTGAAGGCTTCGATCAGTTTGTCGGCACGATGACGGGATTTGCAGGATTTGCAGTCGAGTAGCGGATCCTGGAACGAGGCGACATGGCCCGAAGCCACCCAGGTTTCGGGATTCAGGATGATCCCCGAATCCAATCCCACGTTCAGGGGGTTGGTTTTGACGAAACGTTCCCACCAGACCCGTTTGACGTTGTTTTTCAGTTCGACGCCGAGGGGACCGTAATCCCAAGTATTGGAAAGGCCCCCGTAGATTTCGGAGCCTTGAAACACGAATCCGTATTGTTTGGCATAGTTGACGATGGCATCCAGCGACATCCTCATGCGGTTCATCCTCTCTCATTACTGCATAATATCTCAGTATAATTATATGCTTTTACCTTGTAAAGTCAAGTTTTCGCCGGTTTCTCAACAAAAAACCGGGGCGGAAACGCCCGCGGCAAACAGGAATGCCCCAAGGTGGAACTTCTCTCTGGGAAAAGGGGAATCAGTATCCGATCAAACCGGCAAGAATCGACCGGGATTTCGATTTGAAATTCAGGTGGTAAAGGTAATACGCATCCAGAAACAGCCGGATTTCCCGGCGGATCCGATCGTCAGGTTTAAAATCCAAGGGGTTTTTCAAATCATGGTAATACAGGAGTTTCATTCGGTCGACGACATCGGGGTCTGCCCATGTTTTTCCGGTGGCGTGATCGCCGCAGACATACCCCCCGTCTTCCACCGAAAACCGCAAGTCGTGGAGAGAACCGCAGGCCGCGCAAGCGGAAAAATTGGGGGCAACTCCCAGCAAGTGCAGGAATTTAAGTTCGAACATATTGACATAGCGGACGAAGTAGACTTCGTTTTCGATTTTATCGAGAATTTTCTTCGTGAACTCATACATTTTTTGATGATCCAGCGGCGATTCGGAAAAAAAGTGGAGAATTTCCGATAAATGCTGACCATAGGTGAATTTTTCCAGATTGTCCTTGATTTTCCGGTAATAGATCATCCCCAGCTCCTCGTGCCCCTGCCAGTTGCTCTTGTTGATCTGGACCGAACGCTCGAAGGCGCGCACCGCGTCGTCG
>JAKLGB010000012.1 GCA_022710895.1 Bacillota bacterium | reverse complement strand
CTTGAAAGTCACTTTCGTCTACGTTTTTGTGACCGTTCCCCTCATCCTCGTCGTATCGCTGTTGGTCGCGTGGATCCTGTCGCGGAAAATGAAGGGGATCGGTTTGTTCCGCGTCGCTTTCTACATTCCCACTCTTTTGGGAGCGAATATTGCCATCCTCATCCTTTGGCGGCAATTATTCGAAACCAACGACGGTCTCGTCAATCAGTTTCTCGGCATTTTCGGGATTTCGGGAGTCAACTGGTTCGGAACATCCTCCGGGGCGATGGCGGTTCTCGTTCTCCTGCGCGTTTGGCAGTTCGGGTCGACGATGCTGATCTTCCTGTCGGCTTTGAAAAACGTCCCGGAAACCCTGTATGAAGCCGCCACCATCGATGGGGCCTCCAAAACGCGGCAATTCCTTTCCATCACCCTTCCCATGATCACCCCCATCATCCTTTTCAATGGGATCATGCGATTGGTCGATACGTTCCAAGTGTTCAACGGTCCCCAGTTGATCACCGCCGGGGGACCGGAAAACGCCACGCATGTCATCAATCTTCTGATCTACGAAGTCGCTTTCCAAAATCGAAATCTCAATCTGGGCAGTGCGATGTCGACGGTGCTGTTTTTGATCATCACCGTCTTCACCGTCGCGGTGTTCCGCAGTTCCCGGTATTGGGTTTACTATCAGGATTAGGCGGTGACGACCATGAAAAAAACCGAGTTGTCCTCCGCTCAACGTTCTTTACGAAATCATCGGATCCGCCGTAAAATCGGGATCGTCGTCCGTTATGTTCTTTTAGGTCTCGTCGGAGCGGTCATGTTGTATCCGCTTTTGTGGATGATCGGAGCTTCGTTCTCCGAAACCATCATGCCCGGGATATCCTTTCTGCCTTCCGAATGGTCATGGGTGGGCTGGAAAGAAGCCTTTCGTCTCCCCGGTTGGGGTAGTTCGACCGGATATTCGCTGTTCCGGGCGCTTTGGAACACCTTGCAATACTTGATTCCATCGGTGTTGTTCATGACTTTTTCCACTTTGTTGGTCGCTTACGTCGTCGCCCGATTCCGTTTCAAGGGTCGCAAATTGGTTTTCGCCCTCGTGATCGGAACGCTCTTGATGCCCGCCGCGATCTTCCGGATTCCGCTTTATGCGTTTTGGACCAGTGAGAGCATCGCTCCCCTTTGGGAAGAGACGTCGCTTCCTTTCCTCGGCTATCTCCCGCTGTGGGCGGGTTCGCTGTTCGCGGCCAATTCCTTTTCCATCTTCATGTATATCCAGTTCATGCGGACGATTCCCCGCGATCTGGACGAGGCAGCCGCCATCGACGGCGCCAATCGGTTCCAGGTGCTCTGGCATGTGATGATGCCGGTCCTCAAACCGATCGTCATCACGGTGGCGTTGTTATTGCTTTTGGCCGCCTACAACGATTATCAGGGACCGCTGATTTATGTGGTCGACTCGGAGAAATTACCCCTGTCGATCGTTCTCAAACTGTTTGGAAAAGATTCGACCAATACCTATGCCCACATCTTCGCCCGGGCCTTGTTGACGGTATTGGTACCGATTTTGTTGTTCTTCGCGGCCCAAAAATACTTCATCGGCAACGATGCCGATTCGGCCGTCAAAGGCTAGAAGGAGGTCCCATGAAAAAGTTGATTCTTCTGACAATGATTTTGCTGCTGGGGGTCTTGATCGGGTGTCAAACCACCACGACGACCCCGACCTCGACCACTTCAACCACGACTACGACGACTACGTCCACGACGACCACCACGACGACGGGGGAATCTCCCTGCAAAGACACGCCTTTGGCGGAAGAGTGCTATGTTCCTTCCTACCTGCTGACCCGCCTTCCCGACGTCGTCGAAGAATTCACCTTGGAAGAGACCTTCGAATCGGACTTTCTTCAACAAATGCCTCCGAACTGGCTGTTGTATTCCAATGAAGAATATGAACCCGGAGGAGTATCCGCCCGCGTGACCGAATCGGGAGACAACCGCTATGTGCGGATGATCAGCGATGGGTTGCAACGACCGATGTATCCGCAGGGTGCACCCACGCCCACATTCATTTTCACCGCCAAGTTCAATCTGGACCTGGATCGGAAAGGCGTGGCCATTGTGGATCTGTACGTTCCTTCCGTCAACGGCAACGCCGTGACCGCCGGGGTTTCCACCGGGGCGGTCAATGCCATTTCCGTCGTTTTGAACAATGAAATGGCTTTGTCGGTCAAAATCGGGGGTCCGTTCTATTATTACAGCCAAAACAATGATGCCGGGGTGACCTTGGCGACGGGAATCACCCTTTCCCGCGATCAATGGCACCGTTTCCGCTTCGAATGGGACGCCGAAATCAATCGAGTGGCGGTTTATCTGGTGACGAACGAAGGGGAAACCTTGTTGCATGCGGGAACGTTCCATCTTTCCAACCGGTTCAATGCCCAGCCACAAGGTGCGATCCTCGTTCCCAACGTCGTGCGCGTCACGATGCCCTACGGTCAAGCCGGAGAAGCGTGGCTCGACAATGTCATTGTATCCCGGAAGGAGGGATGATCGATGAAAAAGCTGCTCTTGTTACTCCTCATCTCGCTCGGCTTTTCCACTCTCCTCCCGCTCATTCCGGTTTCGGCGTCCGCCGGGGTCCGTTATACCGATGAAGACTATCGACGGTTGTCCGCCGTCATCGAACACGTGGAAAACGTTTTGTACTACGGGCATGCTTACAACCAGGACACCGACCTGTTGCCGGATGCGATCAACACTCTGACCGGGATGCCCGCGGTTTGGACGTTCCCGAACCGGGCGGAAGTCCCTTATTCCGATTTGGCCAACCAGCAGAATTTCTTCCGAACCCTCGTCGCCTTGTCTTTGGTCACGGGAGATCCGCGGTACCGGGAAGAAGCGGAAGCCAGTCTGGCGGAATACATGGAGACTTATCAAAACACCAACGGTCTCATGTATTGGGGGGGTCACCGGATGATCAATCTGGATACGCTCCTAGTGCAATCGACCGAATCGGAAAACGGTCCCCACGAACTGAAAAACATGCTTCCGTACTACGAACTGATGTTGGATGTCGATCCGGTCGCGACCGTCCGCTTCATGCAACAACTTTGGACCGCCCACTTCGATTGGGCGACTGCCGATTTGAATCGGCACGGAAGTTATTCCGCCCCTTACAACAACAATGTCTTCGGGCAACCGATGATCCCCGACATCATCGTGATGGATGAATTCGGAATGCCGATCATCCCCGCCAACTCTCCGGGAGACTTGCCCTTTGTCAATGCCGCGACCGATTTGGCCTATGCGGCGTTCACCTTGGCCGATTACACGGGCGATCCCGCTCCGCGCGAATGGGCCCAGTACCTGATGCGCCAATATCACTTGGCTTCCAACCCCGATACCGGGATGACGGTCTATCAGTATAAGTCGACGCTGATCACCAAATCCGCTTCCGAGTGCGCCATTCCCTCCTATACCAATTCGGGATGCGGTGACCGCGTGGCCCGTCAATTCCGCGATTTCGGTCCGATCGCCCGGGAATCCAACGTTCAATGGAAAAACACCCAGGCGATTTATGTGGACAACATTTTGATGCTTTTGGAAGCCGCCGACCGTTATGGCGTGAATGAATATGTCGACTGGGCGCGGGGCTATCTCGAGGGTTACCTGGATTATGGTTATATTCGCATCAACGGGACCAACAAGATCATCCCGATGTTCAATGACGGAACCGTGACCTACGGTTATGTCGTCCCCGAAGTCGGCTATTATGGTCCCTCGAATATGCGCCTCGATTACGTCGAGATGCCGACCACCTACCTCCTGCCGATCCTCCGGACGATATTGGCCACCGAAGAACCCGAAAATCAAGTGAAACTGTGGACCTATTTCCGCGAAATCGCCCATACCTTTGGGCTGGGGGATGTCGGTCCGTTGGGTGGAAACGCCCCGGCCCTCGATTTGGACACCGCGATCGACGATCCTTTCGCCTTGATGGCGATGGTCGAATTGTATCAAGCCACGGGCAATTCCGAGTATTTGGAATCCGCGCGGACGATCGGCAACAACATCGTCCATGCCAAGTTCCGTCGCGGGTTCTTCGTGGAATCGGAAATCATGCTTTACAGCCGCTTGGATCAACCGGAAACGCTGGCGCTGTTGATTCTCGATGGCGTTCTCCGCGGTCTTGCTCCCGCGGATATGCCGTATTATCTGGCCGACTCGGGGTACATCCACGGGTATCTGCTGTCAGATGACGGTGTCACCGAAGATCGCAATTATTCCCAGACGATCATCTATACCAAGACCATTTATGACTGAGGAGGAAACGACGATGAAAAAATTAGCGACGATTTTGATTTTGACCCTCGCTCTGGTCGCCGTGCCGACCTTGGCCATCCTCGGTGCCACCGGGGCCCTAGATTTGGTCGGACAAACCGAAGAAACCTGGGACGAAAAAGCCGTATATCAGTTGCTTGTGGATGCGGAAAATCTCTCCGGAATGAGCCGGTATAACAACCAGATCATCGCCGTCGACGGGGATTTGGCCTTGCCGAAGGAATACCGGGGTGTGACAATCACCTATTCGTCTCGGCATCCCGAAATCATTTCGAACGATGGGGTCGTTACCCTTCCCGACACTTGTTGGATCGACAGCCGCAACCAACAAGGACAAGACACGACTCAATTCGACCATCTCAACGACAATTGGCCCGTCGTCCTTGACGTGACCCTGACGTTCATGGGCCAAGTACGGACCGCCAAACTGATGCTGGTCGTCGCACCGGCCGAAGGCTTCACCTGCGACAAATACCTGGGCTGAACCGGTGTTCGGTCCGAGAAGAAGGAGATTTCCGATGAAAAAAATACTTGTCTTTTTGTCCTTTTTGGTGGCGGCGACGTTTTTGATCGCCTGCCAGACGACGACAACGTCGACGACCACAACGACTTCGGCAACCACGTCGTCGACGACGACCAGTACGTCCACGAGCACGACCACGACGACGACCACCACCACGACCACCCGACTGACCCTCACCGACCAAGCCTTGGTCGATTTGGCCTATGCGGCCCTCGATCTGGGAAACCTTACGGGTTTGACGAACCTGTCTTCCCGACTGATTTTTGCGGTGACAAAAAAAGTCAGCGACGGGAGCGGTGATTTCACGGTCGCGATTTCGTGGCAAAACGATCACCCCGAAGTCATCGCCACCAATGGGGTCATCAGCCAACCGATTCATGAAATCGGCGATGTGACCGTCACTTTGACCGCCACCCTGACTTACGGGACCGCATCCCGGGAAAAAACATTCGTCGCCACCGTTTTGGCGTTGCCATCCCCTGAGGAAGCCGAACCGTTCTTCACGGAAAATTTCTCCGGATTCGCCGACGGCGACATTTTGACGCAAGCCGGGGCATGGGGCTCCGTCTCCGGGAAAACCGGTAACTCGTTATTCACCGTCGTGAGCGATGTGGGAGGTTCCCCGATTCCCGGCGGTTCCAAAGCGTTGAAAGTCGAAGCCTTCAAAGAATTGCAGATTGAAGCGGCCATGGTCCATGCCTACGACGTGGTCGTCATCGAAGCCGACATTTATCAAACCGCTTCCGGTTCCCCGATCAACATTCAGACCAGTTCGAGCCAACCCGTCATCGGTTTCGGGGTCTACAACGGCGAAGCCGGCAAAGGGCAGATCTTCTACCGGACCGACAACGGGACGATGTACCGCACCGACATCAACCTGAACCAATGGTACCACATCCGTCTGGAAGTCCATCTCGTCAACAAAACGATCGAATTTTTCTATTACGACGCCGACGGGTTCTTGGTTTCGTGTACTCCCGGACCGGTAACCTTCACGGGAAGCACGGGGCTGACCAGCATCTTCCTGCGCAGCGGGAGCTCGACGACCGCGTCCTTGACCCCGCCTTCCTATATCACGAACCTCGTCGCCAACCGCATCGAGGCCCTTCCGCGTCCGGAAGCCCCGATTCGTTTGGGCGAAGTGGAAGGCGTGGCGGAAGAAATCAGTATCGTCACCGGCACTGCGTATACGCCGGCGGTCCCGACACTTTACAATTACTATGAATACGGGTGGGTTTTGGAAAAAGACTTCGATTATTCCCTCGTCATCGATAATCCCGTCGACATCCAGACCAACGGAGTCTATACCGTCACCTATACCTTCACCAACCTCAACGATCCCGAAGACATCATTGTCTTTACCCAGCGGGTGACCGTTTTTGACCCCGCCGCTCCCAACATCCTCAACTCCGCCGTCGCCGGCGTTGCGGGATACATGAGCCACGAAGCCCGCGTGGAGATCAGCTTGTTCCGGGCGGAAGGCACGTTGTATTATGCCGCTTCGGCCACCCCGCTGAGCGGGGCGGAGATCCTTTCCCATCCCGGCAAGATTTCCCTGGACTTGACCGAGACGACGGTCGTTCTCGAGGATCTGGCGCTAGACCCGGGCATGAAATGGTATTTCGTCATCGAATTGAACGGCCTATCCAACGTATTGGAATTGGGTTACGTGTATGAAACGATGGTTCCCATCACGACCGCCCAAGAGTTCTACGATGCCGTGCACGCTTCGGAATCTTCGCAAAAAGACAAGTATTACCTGCTGCAAAACGACATCGACTTCACCGGATTCGTCTGGACGACCGCCGCGCACGATTTCGTCGCCACTTTCGACGGCGGTGGGCACAAGATTTCCCATCTGCACATCGTCAACGAGACCCAGGTCAACGGCGGTATCTTCTATAAACTGGATGGCGGGACGATCCGCAATCTCGTTTTGGATGACGTCACCCTCGTGAGCTGGGCCAACAACGGCAATGGCTTGTTGGTCGGACAGACCTATAACTCCGCCGTAATCGAAAACATCGTTTTCCTGAATTCGTCGCTGTTGAGCGACGTCCACGGGGCCGTCGATCCGCAATCCTACGCGGGTTTGGTCGTGGGTCGGGTTCGCTCCGGAAGCACCCTCATCGACAACATTTCCATCTATGAATGTGTTCTCGAAGCTCGCCACCTCTATGCCGGGGGCATCGTCGCCGGGATGGAAGTCGGAACGACATTGACCGTATCCAACGTTTATTTAGAAAACTATCTAGTCAAAGAAGGGACCGACACCGTTGCCGTCACCGGGGAAATGGTCGGCGGCATCATCGGACGTGTCCGCGGGAACACGATCATCAAACGGATCGTGGCCATCAACCTCGACGTTCGCGGCGCCAAAAACGTCGGCGGCATCATCGGAAAATCCGACGAAGCGGCCATCTCGGTCATCCTGCACAATATTTATGTCAACGGCTCGATCACTTTCCTGCCCGCGGAGATCAGTTACGCCAACGTCCTGGTGGGAAACATCGTCAAACAGACTCCCAGCAAGATCAATGTCTGGGCCAGCGGGTTCCCCACCGTCGGAACCAACGGGATGACCGTCAACGAAGGCCTTTTCATCGATCATTCCGCGGTTCTCTCCGAAATTTGGTGGACCACCAATATGGTCGCGATTCCGAACGACCCCGCTTGGCAGTTCGTCGACGGGGTCCCTATGCTGAAAAATCTGTATCCGCACACCCTGCCCAAACATGCCGTCACGATCGATTACAACATGGGACCCGATGACGATTCGATCCTGTTCCCGCAAGGAACCGTGTTTGCCCTTGAAGCCCCCGAAGTGGGCGGGTTCCGGTTCATCGGATGGTATCTTGACGCGGAGTATCTCCAACCGCTTCCCGAGAATTATTCCGTGGACGCTCCGGTAACCATCTTCGGAAAATATGAACAAGCGACCTTCGGCATCGTATCCTTCGATGCCGGTGTCGAGGGCGTGACCGTCGCCTCGCAAAATGTCAATTTCGGATCCACGGCCACCTTACCGACCGTTCCGCAAACGATGATCGGCGGGGTGTTGAAACGGGTCGTCGGCTGGACTTTGAACGGAGAGGCCTATTCCTTCTCCACCCCGGTTCAGGGGGATTTCGTCTTGCTGGCCGTCTGGGAAACGGTGACCTACACGGTCTCCTTTGTCGGACCGCAAGGAACCCTTACCCAAACCGTCCCGTATGGTGAAACCGCAACGATTCCGGAAACCCCGACTCATCCGGCATTTTCCGCCATCGTCTTCGAATCTTGGAACCTATCCGGAGTTTCTTATGTATTCTCGACTCCGGTGACGGCCGATTTGACTCTTACCGTCGCTTGGACCGTTCCCGAAATCGTCGAAGTCACCACCCGCGAGCAATTCTACTGGCTCGCCACCAATGAGACTACCTATCATTACCTCCTGAAAAACGATTTGGATTTCACCGGTTTCACCTGGACTCCGACCCATGCGGCATTCAAGGGCTACCTGGACGGCGGAAATTTCGAGGTATCGTACATCACGATGTCCGCGACGGGAACCACTTACGGCGGTATCTTCGCCCGGGCCAACGGAGCTACGATCACCAATCTGGTTTTGGATCACATCAATGTGACCGCGGTGGACCGCGCCGGCATCCTCGTCGGACGCTTTGAAAACACGGCCTGCGCCGTCTCCAATATTTTGATCCGTCATTCTTCCGTCACCGGGGCCAACAGCAACGGCGTGGGCGGACTGGCCGCCTTGGTTTCGGTCCAGACGACGATCGCCAACATCGCGATCATCGACACCGTCGTCACCGCGACTCTACAGAAGAACGTCGGCGGAGTCATCGGCCGTGTCGACAGCGCCGCGCTCAACGCCACCGACATTTTCGTTTCCGGAGTCCTCGTCGAATCGACCATCGCTTCCGGTTCCGATATCGGGGCCGGCGGGTTCGTCGGATATGTGCGTGACAATGCCAATTCGATCGTCAATGTCGATCGCCTCGTCATCCTCAACACCGAGATCAAAGCCTTGGTGGGCGGTGCGGTCATCGGTTATCTTCGCGCTCCGGGGGAGGGCACCGTCAGCAACACGTATGCCCAAGTGACCTTTACCAACGCCGTCACCAGTGGGTTGATCGGACGGATCAATCTGGATACCGGCGATCTCCCGATTCCGACGACTTCCATTTGGGGATCGTTCGTTAACGAAATCTCCGGATCCCGGACCCAGAGTCTTTCCAACGCTCCCGTGATCCCCGCCGCCGCTTCTTGGTGGGAAACCAATCTTCCCGGTATCCACGGCAGCGCTTTGTGGGTCGTCAATCCCGACGGAACGGTCCTGCTATTGAAAGCGCAATAAGCGAACTGCTTGGTTCCTCCGTGCGGAATTTCGGTTCCGCACGGATTTTTCTGTTCAAACGAGCGAGAGGAAGAAGGAATGAGGATGCAAAACATTAAAATCGCCTATTTGGGCGGGGGTTCGAAAGCTTGGGCCCGTGTGTTCATGTACGATCTGGCTTTGGCGGCGGATTTGGGCGGTGAAATCGCCTTATATGACATCGACCGGATGGCCGCTTTGCGGAATCGCGCCATCGGCGAGCGCATCAACGACCATCCCCAAACGGTTTCGCGTTGGGAATATACGGTCCCCGAAACTTTGGACGAGGCGCTTTTGGGCGCGGATTTTGTCGTCATTTCCATTTTGCCCGGTACTTTCGAGGCGATGCGCTCGGACGTTCACGAACCGGAGGCATTTGGGATTTGGCAACCCGTTGGCGACACGGTCGGACCCGGAGGGGTTCTGCGGGCGATGCGGACCGTGCCGATCTTCGCCGGATTCGCGGAAGCGATCCGTCGCGTTTGTCCCAAGGCGTGGGTCATCAACCTTACCAACCCGATGGCCGCCTGCGTCAAGACCCTATATTCCGTTTTTCCGGGAATCAAAGCCTTTGGTTGTTGTCATGAAGTATTTCATGCCCAGGAATGGCTATGCGCGGTGATTCACGAAATGACCGGTCTTCCCCGGCCGAATCGGCAGGAAATCCGTACCGATGTCAGCGGAGTCAACCATTTCACCTGGATTACGAAGGCGCGTTTTCAATCTTTGGACGTGTTAAGTCTCCTGCCGGGATTTCTGGATCGTTTTTATGAAAGTGGATACTCCGAATACAAAGAAACGGACGCCTGGAAACGTGATTTGTTTCGGTGCGGAAACAAGGTCAAAGGTGACCTGTTCCGCCGATACGGTGTTCTTCCGGCCGCAGGGGACCGCCATTTGGCGGAGTTTTTCCCCAATAAGTGGTATTGTGGACCGGAAGAAGTGGTCCACCAATGGCAATATTCCTTGACCTCCGTGGACTACCGCATCGAAGACGCCCGGAAAAAGGTATCTGAAGCGGTGGATATGGCAGAAGGAAAAATTCCGATTCCCTTGCGGAAATCGGCGGAAGAAGTGGTGGATTTGATGCAAGCCCTTTTGGGACGGACCGAAATCGTTTCTAACGCCAACCTGCCCAACAACGGCCAAATGACCGCTTTTCCCCACGGGACGGTTGTGGAAACCAATTGCGTGTTTTCCCATGACGCCGTCAAACCCTTGCGCGCCTACGGCCTTCCCGGACCGGTTCGCGGATTGGTCTACGGAATCGCTCAGAATACCGACGATCTGGTGGAAGCGATTTTACGGAAAGATCTGCATGCGACCGAAACCGTGTTTCTCCAACAACCTTCCTGCTCCGGGCTTTCGCTATCCGAGGGTCGGCAGTTGTTTGCGAGGATGTGTCGCCGAACCCGGGATCTGCTCGAAACCCATTTCGATCTATCTGTTCTCGACCGGGATAATTCGGGTTCTAAATAGCAAAAAAGCCGTCTTTGGACGGCTTTTTTTCCCAAGATACAGGAAAAAGGAGGCTGAGAAAATGGAGATAAGGTGTTTTTTATCGAAAATTGTGCTATAATCTATTTTCAGAAATGAAGAGCCACGTTTGGCGTTTCTCAGAGCGAATGACGGAACTCGTGAAGAATGTTGAAAGCTTTGTGGTGCATCTCTTTGTTAAAGACATATTCATCGTTGTTGATTTTGTCGATTTCTTGCTCATACCAACTGATGACCTTATCCAAGGCGATTCGAGTGGAAACCATATCGTTGTGGGCGATGGCTCGTTTCAACTCTTTCGTATACCCGGTCATAAATGGGTTGCGGGTATAGGTTTGGATCGTTCCGATGATGCCGCCGAGTTCAATGACAAATTCTTGTTTTAACATGATGGGATCCTCCTTAGGAAATATTCTCTATTTCAAAGATGAACGAATTCGGGTTCTCCGCAATCGTCGAAGTCGAGATGGACAAATTCGGGTTCTCCGCAATCGTCGAAGTCAAGGTGGACAAACTCAGGTTCACCGCAATCGTCGAAGTCAAGGTGGACAAACTCAGGTTCACCGCAATCGTCGAAGTCAAGGTGGACAAACTCAGGTTCTCCGCAATCGTCGAAGTCAAGGTGGACAAACTCAGGTTCTCCGCAATCGTCGAAGTCAAGGTGGACAAACTCAGGTTCTCCGCAATCGTCGAAATCTAGAAGTTCCATTTCTTGGTCCATCGGACTGGTAGAAAACTGGGAAATTAACCCAAACGAAATCGCGATACAAGTGGTAATAGCCAATAAAACCAACCAATTTTTCATATTTTTTCTCCTCTGTATTTTTTTGTCGCTTTCATTTTACCCTTTTCTTAGCAAAAAAAACACGGCGGATATGTCATACTTTTGGGGGTGTTTTTCGATGAACTCGATGGAAATCTGCATTTTCCTCGAAAATTTGCGATATGGCCGTCGCTTAAGCCAAGAAGAATTCATCGAAGGAATCGTTTCCCAAAGACAGTATGCCCGTTATCGGAACGGCGAGTGTGAAATCACCTATGAGAAATTGGACCAATTCGCTTCAAGGTTGGGAATCCCCGCAAAAAAACTTCTGAATGAATTCGAAAAAGCCAAAAACATGCAATACCTGAAAGTGGACCGATATTACAATGCGGTCGTCAATCGAGACAGTCACCAGATCAAAGAACTCGAGAACGAAATCGAGAAAATCGTCTGGCTCGACGAAGAACGCAAATTGTATTTCCAACACGCAAAAATGCTGGATGAATTTCTCTCGGGAAAGATCACGAAAGAAGTCGTTGTCTCCCGGACCAACGCAATGATCAATTATTCTGATCTTTTACGTCAAAAGTACTTGACCGACATTGAGATATTGGTTTTGAGTTTCCTTCTTTCTGTTGTCGGAATTGAAGAACAGAAAGTCATTCTCCGGAAATTGTCGACCTATTTTGAAACCAAAGAAGGAATCATGTCGGGTGACAATGACTTTGCCCACCCCTTGATTTTGATGCGGATGGCGAAAGTTTACGGGGTTCAAAAAAACTATGACCGAGTTCTTCAATTCAGTGAGATGGGTATCCAACGTGGAATTGATACAAAATCCTATTATTTGCTAGATTACTTTTACTACTTTAAAGCTCTTGCCTATTTCAAATTGGAGTCCTATGACCTTTTTGAAGATGCCCTGTTTAGGTGTTACAACACTCTACAATTGGAAGGAAATAAAAAGAAGATCGAAAAATTTACCGCTTTCATCGAAAAGGATTTCCATATCAACTTCGATGGGTTCATCATCAATTACCTCAAAAAACGTATTCTCTGAGAAAAACCCTCAAAAACAGCACTTTTGAAGGGTTTTCTTTTTTTTACCCCCCAAAAGTATGACATATCCGCCGTGTTTTTTTATTACAAAACGATTTATAATATATATAATCCTGGAAAATAGCTCTTATTTATCGGGAGTTTTGTTAGTTTTCTTTCCGGGATTCGTATAAAAAAGGTGGATTTTGATTGCCAACCGGGAGTGTGCTGACCATGAACAAAAAATTCACTGATCGAACCATGGACGTCTCTTCGGCCTTTTCACCATCCGATCCGGAATTCCTCCGGGTCGGCAATGATTCGGGACGTTCTCTTCCCCCGGGGTATGGAGTCGCGGCCCCCTTCTTTTGGAATGCTCACTCTTTCTCTGATGAAGGGATTTCTTCCCCCGTCAACGACGCCGGAGCTCAGGGACACCGATTCGGAGACGGCACCGAAAAAATGTCTTTCCGTTTTGATTCCCGAGGATTTATCGACTATATTTCTCGGAAAACGCTTCGGGTCTTTCATCTTCAAGAAGAAGACATCATCGGAAAGAACATCATCGAACTGTCCAAACCTTTGGGAATTCGAGATCTTGGGTTCTTTGACGAATTATGGCACGATTTCCGAGCCCAGCATTTGACGGAAATCCTGATCGACAACAACAAACGCTGGATTTTATGGAATTTTGAAACACAATTGAATCCCGACGCCACGATCAATTGCGTGATCGCCACCGGACATGAAATCACCGACTTTGTCCAACAAGGAAGCCACGTAGTGCAGGAAAAGAACCGGGATTTTCTGACCGGATTATGGAACCGTCAAGGTTTGTACGAACAGTTGTTCCGACTGGAAAACGATGTTTCCAAGGCGGTGTCCTTCTTCATTGACTGCTGGTCATTGTCGAAAATCACCGATTATTACGGATACCACGTCAGCGACGAAGTGGTCTTGCTGATGGCCAAGGAATTCCAGAAAATAAGCGAAAAGGATTGGATCATTGCCCGATACTCGGAAAGCACCTTTGTCGTCGTCTGTTTCAACATGAGCGCCTCACAGACGAAGATCGACCGCATGTTGGAAGAATTCGCCATCAACCTTACCTCGTTTTACACCATTCGGGAAATGCGTTTCCAAATCGATAAGCGAATCGGGTACGCCATGTACCCCGAAGATAGCCGGGATTTGGGGAAACTGGTTTCTTGCTCGAGTTTGGCCATGAAAGAAAGCATCCATCAGGATCAGGTCAGCGTCAAGCGATATCAACGCTACATGAGCGAAGCGCTCGAACAAAACGTTTTGTACGCGGGAAAACTCCGCGAAGCGCTCGACCGTCAGGAAATCGAAGTCTTTTTCCAGAAAATCATCGATGTCGGCAATGACGAAGTGGTCTATTTCGAAGAACTGGCACGTTGGAACGATCGGCAACTCGGATATATTTCCCCCAAAACCATGTTTACCATCGCCAAGGAGTCCAATATGTTGGACCGACTAGAAAGATACTTAACCGAGAAAGCCTTGGATGCCATCTGTCAAGTGACCCAAGAACGGGAATACCGGAAAGCCAAGTTGTCGCTCAATATCACCCCGGCTTCTTTGCTCGACCCGCACTTCCTCGCGTATCTGGACGGAAAAGTCCAAGAAAAAGGGTTGAAACCCGAAACCATCTGTATCGAAATCTGTGAAAGCACCTTCGTGAACAGCCTTGATCTATGCATCGAGCGCATCAACGAGTTCCGACAGCATGGTTATTCGATTGCCATTGACGATTTCGGTCGAGAGTATTCCTCGCTTGCCATTTTGGAGAACGTTTCCTTCGACATCATCAAGATCGACGCCTTGTTCGTCGCCAAGATTTCCGACCCGAAGAATCAGGAAATCATAAAGATGATTTGTCGAATCGCCCAAATCGCCAGTCAGACCATTGTCGCCGAAGGCGTGGAAACCATGAACCAAAAGAATGCCCTTCAACAGCTGGGTTGTTTCTTCCAGCAAGGCTATTTTTTCAACCGTCCCCAACGCATTTCGTCCTTGTTGAAATAGCTCATCCTTCTGTGGCCGTCCACCCCCTCGGACGGCGAGAAGACGCCGCCCCCCTGCGGCGTTTTCTTTTTTCATTGCTTTGTCTTAACCATCGGGGTATAATGAAGTCGACCGGAATCTCATAGACTCGTGTTCCGGAATGACGTTGAAAGGGGAAATGTAAAATGACGGATACGGTAGGAAGCGCCATTTTCAACGTGACGGAGGGCACGGGCCGATAGCATCATCAACCCTCCATTCACTTTATATCGGAATGGGAGGAAAACCATCTTGAATTGGGAAACACTGCGTACCTTCGGTTATGAAGGCGCGGCGGAACCAGCCCCCTCAGAAAACGAGAGGCTTTTTCCTGCACGCGTCGTCGAACAACAAAAAGACGGATATCGAATTATTTCCCCGGCAGGTTTGTTGCCTGCCCGAGTTTCGGGAAAATTCAGTTTTACCGCTCAAAGAACGACCGATTTCCCCGCCGTCGGGGATTGGGTCTTGGTCGATATCGCCAACGATTCGGCGATCATCCGCCGCGTAATGCCCCGGCGCGGGGCCTTGGAGCGCAAAAGCGCCGGACTGACATCGGCCTCACAAATCATCGCTGCCAATTTGGACGGGATTTTTTTGTGTATGTCGGTCAACGAAAATTTCAATCTTCGCCGCTTGGAACGATATCTGGCCGTGGCCTGGTCCAGCGGTGCGGTACCTTGTGTCATTCTCACCAAAAGCGACCTCACCGATGATTGCGCCAGGGTTCTCGAACAAACTCAAAACGTTGCCATCGGGACTGAGGTGATCACCGCCACCGATGCCGATCCGCATGGGTTTGATGAGGTCAGGAAAAGGATGAGTCCGGGAAAAACCTATGCCTTCATCGGATCCTCGGGGGTTGGCAAATCGACCATCGTCAATCATCTGCTCGGGGAGACGGTTCTTGCGGTTTCAGAAGTCGACGGTGCCGGAAAAGGGCGTCACACGACGACCGCTCGACAAATGTTTGTGACACCCGAAGGAGCGATCGTCATCGACACCCCGGGCATGCGCGAACTGCAATTGGATTCCGCGGATTTTTCCGCCGCCTTTTCCGATGTCGAGGCTTTGGCCGCTTCCTGCCGGTTTTCGGACTGCTCTCATCATCATGAACCGGGATGTGCCGTGATCGCCGCCGCAGAGTCGGGACTACTACCGGAAGAACGATTGCGAAACTATCGGAAGATGCAAAAGGAAATCGCTTATCAGGAGCAGCGTTCGCAAGATGCCGCCCGCCGGGAAAGCCGAGGAAGAAAACGATTCTGAAAAAACCCGCGGAGGCGGAAAAACCCCACAAGGTCTTTACAGCGCCGAGATGCCGTGATATGATGGATTTGTCCAAAAATCCCCATTGGGGAAAGGGAGGGAAATCGGTGAAAAAACTTTATCTCAAGCAGAAGATCTTTTCGTTCGCGGACCGTTACAAAGTCTATGACGAAAAACAAAACGTCGTTTATCATTGCGAAGGAAAACTCTTTTCCATCGCTCACCGCATTGACGTCTTCGACTCGGTGAAAAACCAGCAGCTCTTTACTCTCCGCCGCCGCCTGTTCCGGTTGATGCAGACCTACGTATTGACCGACCCACAAGGAAATGAAGTCGCTCAAATCCGTCGTCGGTTCAGTTTTTTCAAACCAAAAATCGACATTGAAGGCAAGTTCGGATCTTTAACGATCGACGGCGACCTTTTCGCTCATCATTTTTCCATCATCCAAGATGGAACAACCGTCGTCGATTTTTCCAAGAAATGGATCGCATGGGGGGATTCCTATGAAATCACGATCCATCCGGATGAAAACACGGGCTTCTTCGTGGCTTTGGTGATCATGATCGACAACGCTTTGCACGACAACCGTCGAGATGGCGCGCTGATCACCTTCAATCGCTGATCCAAACAATTAAAATGAGTCCGAGAGGTCATGACCTCGGACTCTATTTTTTTCAGTATTGGGACTGTTTTCGGTTGTTGCCACCCGAACTTGAAGAGGAAGTTGAAGTGCTTGTTGAAATCTGCCCGAGGGGCTTTTGAGATTGTTCGACTCGTCTGACACTGGCTGATGGTTTCTCCCGCCAACAACTTCGTTTTCCGAACATGAGGGAGCCCACCATCGCCAGTACCGACCAATATTTCTAGTTATTCCCTTTTTTCCTATTAGTGAAGAATATACAACCATCTGCGATTGGGTGTAATTTTTTGTCATGGTAGGAGATACGGCTTCCATCGTTGGCATAATCCCATCAGACCGGTTCTCGCATTCGCCGGAGAGGTAGATGGCAGACAAACTGTTCGGGAAAGCAGATCGGGAAACCCCTTTTCAAAAAACCGCCCCGCGGTTTGCCCGTTGAGAAGGATGGTTTCAATCGGATATCGGGAGACCAGAGATCGGATGTCCGCCAACTCGACGTCACGCAACGATCCGTCAGCGGATCCGCGGATCAGGCAGGACTCGACGACGTCATAAAGCGCGAAACCGTGATTTCGAAGCCATTGTCGCAAATTCTGCGGATTCCTGTCGGCAGGCAGGTCGCCGAATATTTGGTCCATCATCGGCCAGAAACGGTTCCGAGGATGCATGTAGAAGAAGTCCTCTTGTCGCGAACGAACGGAAGGAAAGCTACCGAGGATGAGGATTCGACTGGTGGAGTCGATGACGGGAGGAAAACCGTGAGATACCCGAACGGAAGCGGGGACATGAATGCGTTTCATCGATGGTCCTTTCTTTCCTCATCTTGAAAAAATGGAGGAAATGTGGTATTTTTTTAGTAGATGGAATTTTCGGCGGGTGGTCGACATGGCGTGGCTCGAAGCGGTTTGGGAAGCGATTTTCTGGTTATTGGAAGGCTTTTTCGGTTGTTTGGCCGCTGCCGCCCGCGTGCATTCCGATGTTCCGACTTTGCAATGCTTGATCAGCGGTCTGACCGTGGCGGGTTTTGGCATCGGGATCGAAGCCTTGATTGTTTGGCGAAAACGACGCAAGAAACGCCGTCAATGGGTGAAAGATGGTTTATATGACGACCCCGACCAATAACCGAGGCATCTTTTTTGCTTTGGCGGCGGCGGCGCTTTATGCTTTGTCCGTCCCTTTCGGAAAACGACTGTTGTCGTCGTTATCTCCCGCGATGTTGGCCGGCTTGCTCTATGTGGGCGCGGGGATGGGCATGACGATCTTGCAAGCCGTGACGGGGAAGCAACGGGAACGGCAGGAAATCCCGCTGACGAAAGCCGACCTTCCCTATGCTGTGGGGATGATTCTTTTGGACATCATTGCCCCGATTCTTTTGATGCTCGGGCTGAAAAGCACCGGCCCGGAAACGACCTCATTGCTCAATAATTTTGAAATCGTCGCCACTTCCGTGTTCGCCCTGTTGTTTTTCGGGGAGACGATCAGCCGAAAATTGTGGTGGGGAATCCTCTTGATTTTTACGGCCAGCCTCTTGCTCGCATTCGACGATTCTGCGAACCTGACCTTTTCCGGAGGAGCCGTCCTGGTTTTGCTTGCGACGGTTTGTTGGGGGTTGGAAAACAACCTCACTCGAAAAATGTCGGCCAAAGACCCGATCCAGATCGTCGTCTTGAAAGGTTGGTTTTCCGGAATCGGCTCCCTGATCGTTGCGCTGGTTTCCGGAACCTTCGTTTGGGTGATCGGGCCTTTCTTTCTGGCTCTTTTGTTGGGATTCGTTGCCTATGGCCTTTCCATCTTTCTTTATGTTCATGCCCAGCGTCGGCTGGGGGCGGCGAAAACCAGCGTTTTTTATGCGGTCGCGCCCTTTCTCGCCGCGGGATTGTCTTTCTTCCTCTATCCCGTGCTTCCCGAATGGACTTTTTACCCCGCTCTTGGGCTGATGGCTTTCGGGGCTTGGCTGTCCGCCCGTTCCAATTCGTCGATGACGAACCCGGAGGTGCCTGATGGGCAATGAATGGAAACTGATCAATGAAAGTGCCAACTACCTTCATCCCTTCTTGCCCGAACCGCCCATGGTCGGAATTGTCACCGGTTCCGGTCTGGGAGGGTTGGCAAAACTATTGGATGACCCGGTGCGGATTCCGTTTTCCGTAATCCCCCATTTTGCGCCCCTGACTACGGAAGGTCATTCGGGAACGCTGATTTGGGGGCATCTCAAGGGGAAACCGGTCCTGCTGATGCAGGGACGATATCATTATTATGAGGGGTTTTCTCTCTCACAGGTGGTCTTTCCGATTCGGGTCATGAAACAACTCGGAATCAAGGGGTTGATCCTCACCAATGCGTGCGGGGCCATCCGTGAGACCTTTTCTCCCGGAGATTTGATGGTGATCACCGATCACCTGAATCTGGTCGGAACCGACCCCCTGATCGGGGAGAACATCCCCGAATGCGGACCTCGGTTTCCAGATGCGGGTTCCATTTATCCGGAGGCTTTGCGGAAAGTCGCTTTTTCCGCCGCGGAGCAACTCGGAATCTCCCTTCGTCAGGGCATCTTTGCTTGGTGGAGCGGGCCAAGTTATGAAACCCCGGCGGAAATTCGCATGTTGAGAACTTTAGGTGCCGACGCTGTCGGCATGTCGACCGTTCCCGAAGCTCTGGCGGCTTCCCATATGGGTCTTCCGGTCCTGGCAATTGCCTGTTTGACGAATATGGCCACGGGAATCCGTTCGCAAAAACTGACTCACGAAGAGGTTTTGCGAATCGCGGCGGAAGCCGAAAAAACCTATCTCCGCTTAATTCCGGAAATCGTTTCGAAGGTTTTATTTGGGAAGGAAACCGAATGACACGGGATGCGCTTTGAACATCCCGCATCCGGCAAGGATGGCCATAACCGAAGTGGAATGATCCTTTTCCCCATAGAGATTATGGAACCGAACCGAAAGCGGAACGCTTGTCGGCGACCATCACTTTCGGTGGCATTTGATATCGGGAAACTTTCTATGCATAGTCGATTATGGATTTTGAAAAAAGAAGATCGGAGGTTCCGTTGACGCGGGAAGCCCCGATCTTTTCATTGGGAGCGAGTTTCGCCGGGAAAACGTTCGGGATAACAGGCTCGGATGGTCTTGGCAATGCTCAAAAAAACGTCCTCGCCACCGGTAAAACCCCATTCCGAATATCCTAAAGCGGTCTCGGTGAACTCGGGATTGATGTAGAATTTTCGGGAGAGGATCTGCGTCATTAATCGGGCATGGTCGAGTCCCGATTCTATTCCCTTGGTGCGAAATCCCCGATCGATCCACCAACCCCCCACTGCCGCCAGTCGGGGAGAAATTCCGCGAAATCTCCGGGGATCTCCGAGGGCTTCCATCATCGTGTTGATGAGTTCTTCGAAAGTCATATTAGCTTTTCCCACGGGATAACACTGACCGTTTTCGCCGTTGAACGCCGCGGCGACGATCGCTTCGGCGACCCCCGTCACATCGATGGCGGCGGTTCCCCCTCCCCGGGGGAACAAAATCGCCCTCTTGGAGGAAAAATGAGATAAGAAATGTTCGCGCCATAAGGGTTTTCTTTGGGGCATCACCCCGAAAATGAAGGGGAGTTCAAGCATCATTACCGCAAACTCCGGTGATCCCAATGCCAGAAGGCGTTCTTCCTGCTCTCGCCGAGCCTGGACATAAGGGTGAGAACGCGAGAGGACTCCGCTCAGACTACGATCATACGTGGAAAAATAGGAATTTAGGACCACACAACGTTTCATCCCGGCCGTTTTGGCCGCTCGACAGATTTTTTCGCATTGGTCGACGAGGCGATGATGGAAAAAGTCATAGGCCGGAGCGGGAGGGATGACACGATCGTCGGGACCCAAGGCATAGACCAGGGTATCCGCTCCGGTCAGGGAGAAACGTTGTGTCAAATCGGTTTCCAAAGCCGTGAACAAATCAACGTAATCAAGAACGATGTCTTTCGGATACCATCCCGCCAAATCGATTTCCCCGGGAAGGGCGGAAGCGAAGACGGAAACGCCGAGACGACGAAACAACAGCGCCGCATGGTAACCCAAAAACCCGGTTCCACCGGCAATCACTGCCTTCCGGACCTGGTGGCGCACGTTTTAGGCCTCCTCCGCGGATAAAAAGACGCGGTCGGGGTTCTGTTGAGACGAAAGAACCTCGAGGACGAGCAGAGAATCGTTCTCGATTCCGGGAAGGTGAAGGATGTCGCGGAGGCGGCAGACCATTTGGGTTTTAGCTCCGTCGACCAATAAGGCGGTTCCCTCCGAATGATGAGCGACACGGCCCCATTTATCTATAGAGCCGCTGTGCCCCGAACCCAAGATTTCCGCGATTTGGCGTTGATCCTTCGCCAGTGCGGAGACCCCGAGGATATCCCCGACGGTCAAAACTTTGGCCGTATCGCTTTGAGAACCCAATAACATAGTCAAGCGATCGTAGTCGATCATTTGGGCCCAGGCGCAACACATCCCATATCGACGATCATTCTTACGGATCCCGACGATATTACACCCGGCGTTAAAGGCATGTAGGGTCATTTTGAACCTCCTATCGGCCTTCCCATTCTTGATGGAAAGCCTTGAGAAATCCCAACATCAACCGTCGACGACGGCGGGCGAGACGGGTGGCGGTTTTTGTGTTCATCAATTCCGGAAGACGAAGCAACTTTTGATAGAAGTGAGCGATCGAGGAGTCATCGTCGGCTGATCCGGAATAGATGGGGCGGTGACGCGATCCGCCATAGGCGAAAGTCCTGGCGATTCCCACCGCCCCGAGTGCGTCAAGACGATCGGCATCTTGAACGATTTGTCCTTCCAAAGACCCTTCGCGGGCCCCATTCATTTGCGAAGTGAAAGACAGATTGGCAATGATGTCCAATACCTGAGAAACAAAGGACTCCGGAACGGACAGGTTTTGCAAGAAAGCTTCGGCTCTTCCCCCGGGAGCATCTCCGAGGATTTTCGGGTCGTCCACGTCGTGCAGTAAAGCGGCCATTTGGACGAGGAAAGCATCGGCTTTTTCTTTTTGGGCAATCGATTCGGCGGTTTTCCTCACGCGAAGGATATGAAAATAATCATGGCCGGAAGTGTCGTCATGGAGCAGTTTTTCCACATAAGTTTCGGTTTTTTGCAAGAGGGTTTTTTGGTCGGACGAAAGACGGGATCGGATCGACATCGCGGCCTCCGGAAGAATGACATCTGTCAACACTGTATCACAAAAGGGCGTTTTTGAAAAGATTTCGGCGGTTTTCCTCCTCAACTTGTTTTCCTAATCTATCTTTGATAGAATGGGGATGTAAAGAAAGGAGGAAACAACATGCGAACGATGATCGCGAAGACGCTGTTTCAAGGGCCGGGAAACAACTATAACGTTTACCGCGGGTGTACCCACGGATGCATCTATTGCGACTCCCGCAGCAGCTGTTATGAAATACCTCCTCCGTTCGAAGACATCATCGTGAAGGTCAACGCCCCCGAACTGGCTTTACGGGAGTTATCTCGAAAGCGAAAAAAAGTCATGGTCCACAGCGGGTCGATGTGCGATCCGTATATGCCGATCGAAGCGGAACTGGGATTATCCCGAAAGGTACTTGAGGTCATCCTGAAAACCGGAAACGGAGCCGGGTTCTTGACCAAGAACGTTCTGGCCCTCCGTGACCTCGATTTGATGGAAGCCATCGACCGTCAAGCCAAAGCCGTGGCCTGTTTCACCTTGACGACGATGGACGATGCCCTTGCGAAACGCATCGAACCAAGGGCAAGTCTGCCCTCGGAGCGTTTGAAAGCCCTGTGGACCTTTGCCCAACACGGGATTACGACCGGAGTGTGGATGACGCCGCTCTTGCCGTTTTTGACCGCCAACGAGGAAAACATTGTTTCCATCGTCCGCTCTTGCGCGGCGGTCCAAGTCAAGTACATCGTCTGTTTCGACGTAGGGACGACGATGAGAGAAGGATCCCGCGACTATTTCTATCAAAAACTGGATGAACTGTTTCCGGGGATGAAACGCCGTTATCAAGCTGAATACGGTTTGGAATACATCTGCAAGGCTCCAGATCACGAACGTTTATATTCCGTTTTTACCGAAGAATGCAAAAAAGCGGGAATTGCCTGGTTATGGCCCGACATCGAAGAATTGACCCGGATTCCCGATCGCATCGAACAACTCACGTTGTTTTGAGTTGCCTCCCTTCGCAAAAGTGATATAATGAGAGAACCGGGATGTTCCTTGCCTAACCATCCCGAAGCTAAAAAACAAGGAGCCTTCCCATGACTACACGCAAAATCACGCGGATGGCGATCGTCATCGCCCTCTATGTCGGTTTGACTTATGCTTTTTCTTTCATGTCGTATCAAGGAATTCAGTTTCGGATTGCGGAAGTACTGATCCTTTTGGTTTTTTATAAGCGGGATTATGCTTTTCCATTGATCATCGCCTGTGCGATCGCCAACATCCCTTCGCCGTTGGGATTGCTGGATGTGGGAATCGGAACCGCCGCAACGGCCCTTGCCGTTCTCGGCATTGTGGTCGTTCGCCATTTCCGAGCACGATTTCGCCATTCATGGATGGCGCTGCTCACGGCATCGCTTTTTCCGGTTCTTTTCAATGCCCTTTTGGTCGGATGGGAACTGCAAATCGCCCTTGATTTGCCTTTTTGGCCCTCTGTCCTCGGTGTGGCCATCGGCGAATTCACGGTTGTCACGGTGTTCGGAGTGGCGTTGTTTTCCGTCCTTTCTCGCAATCGAACCTTTTCCCGTCTGGTGTTCACCGACGAATCCTTTCGTTCCTGGGAAGAATGAGGGGATCTGTGATGCGTCTATTCGTTGCCATTGAGTTTGACGACTCGTTTCGGAAAACACTCGTCGATCTATCTCAAAAGATGGAAGAGCGGGCGGAAAGCGGCCGTTTCACCCCCGCCGACAACTGGCATCTGACATTGGCGTTCTTGGGAGAAGTGGCACCCTCCCGATTGCTGGACCTGGAAAAGACTTTGGATGCCTGCCCGGTATCCGCCTTTCCCATCCGTCTCACCCGCATCGGCCGTTTTCCCGGCCGGGAAGGAAAAGACTTGGTGTGGGTCGGCGTCGAAGCCAATCCCGAGATGATGCGCTTGGCCGATGCAATCCGCGGAGGCCTTCGGCGCGGGGGATTTGCCTTCGACCCCAAACCCTTTGTTCCCCATTTGACGATCGGCAGAGAAATCCGGATGAAGCAGGAGTGGATGGGTCGTCCCGATCCCCAAATACCCCAAGCCGAATTCCTTGCGGACCGCTTCTTCCTGATGGAGTCCATCCGCGAGGCGGGACGAATCGTTTATCGGCCGCTGTTCGTGAAAAAAGCATGAAAACGGAAGTTGGACAAATTCCCGCAAATTCCGATTGCTTTTCGGAAAAAGCATGATATACTGTTAATAGTTTAGGTCCTTTAACCGTCGCCCGTGAGCTTCGGAAGGTAGCCATTCTTCTTTTACCTTAAAAGGACACCGACGGGTGTCCTTTTTGATTGGAAAAGGGGCCAAACAAAAAAATGAAAAGGAGAACGAGTATGGAAAAACGCAACATCATTGGGTATCTCCCCGATGAACGCCCCTCGTGGGGAAAACTGATTCTGTTTGCTTTGCAGCACATTTTGGTCATGTTTCCCGCCACGGTCCTGGTCGCCCTTTTGACCGGGTTCCACATCTCCACCACCATTTTCGCCAGCGGCCTCGCCACCCTCTGTTTCATCTTCGTGACCAAAGGGAAAATCCCGCTGTATTACGGCTCCAGCTTCTCCTACATTTCCGCCATCGTCGGGATCACGATGATTGGCGGGTTCGGTCAGACGGCCCCCGACGATCTGATCGGAAAAGCCCAGTTTGGGATCATCCTTTCCGGTTTGGTGTCGATCGGCGTGGGGTTGCTGATCAATCTCTTCGGCTTCAAGAAAATCGAACGCTTCCTTCCCCCGGTGGTCACCGGACCGGTCGCAATGATCATCGGATTGTCATTGGCGGCCACTGCGGTTAATCAAGGTTCCGGATTCACCGCTTTGGGCCAAGCCAACGGCGGGTTCTGGGCCGTGGCCTTGATCACCTTGTTTTCCATCATTCTGTTCACCGTCATTTTCAAAAAGGGAATGCTCAGCCAACTTCCGATTCTTTTGGGAATCATGACCGGTTATCTGGTATCGTTATTGATCGATCTGATCTTTCAAACTCATCTCGTCGACTTTTCCGGGGTTGGCGCCCAGGGAATCCTCAATGTTCCCCATTTCACCCTGCCGGTTCCCAACTGGGCGGCTGTTCTCGCCATCATGCCGATCGCCTTGGCGACGATCCCCGAGTCCACGGCGCATCTTTACCAGATCGATCTTTACGTCAATGAATTGGCCCGGGAAAAAGGCGCGGTCAAAAAATATGACATTGCCGACAAACTGGGTCTGAATCTCATCGGTGACGGGGTGGGAGACATGGTTTCCGCCTTGGTTGGGGGTCCTGCGGGAACCAACTACGGAGAAAACATTTCGACGATGGCCATCACCAAGAACTTTTCGGTGTGGGTGTTGGGCGGAGCTTCGATCATCACGATGCTGCTCTCCTTCATCAGCCCGTTGTCCGACATCCTGAATACGATCCCGCAAGCGGTGATCGGGGGAGCTTCTCTCTACCTCTTTGGGGTCATCGCCGCTCAGGGAGTCGCCATCATGATCGAGAAAAAAGTCAATATGTTTTCTTCGAAGAATCTCGCCATCATCGCCGTCATCCTGATTTTCGGTGTCGGCGGATATTACGGATTCAACGGGAACGGATCCATTTCGGTTTTCGGGATGAATCTTCCCGCCATCGCAACGGCTTCCATCCTCGGAATCGTGTTGAATGCGCTCTTCATCCTCTTTGAAGCCATCGAATCGAAACGGCAAAAAAAGGCGTAAACGTTCCTTGATTGAGAAATGCCCGGAGCGGGTCATCGACGCTCCGGTTTTTCTTTTCCTCGCGATATTTTAATCTTGCATGACAATGAAACGCATGGTATAATATTCGTCGACATTGGGCTATGGCCAAGTTGGTCAAGGCATCGGACTCTGACTCCGAAACCGCTAGTTCGAATCTAGCTAGCCCAGCCATCGATGGAAAGACGGGAATTTTAAAAAATTCCCGTTTTTTATTTTTTCAACAAAACCCCAATTTCAATTGTTCGTATGAATATCCAAACGGGAAGAAGTATTTCTCGATAGACCAAATAACGCTCAGTAATAGAAGAACCCCGATTTTGTGCCCCATTTGTGAAAACTAATCAACAAAAGAAAACCCTTTCATAGGAATCTCTCTTTTTACTTAAATGAATTGCAAACTGAACGGGGTAATTAAACAGTCTTTTTTTACAAATCCTCTTGTTTTTTTAGATGAATATTGTATTATACACATAATCAGAAATCAGGTGAAAGAATGAGGAATTACTACATCCAAAGAATTTTGTCGGCGATCTTGACCCTGTTTTTGATTGCGTCGCTGACCTTCTTCATGATGCATGCGATTCCCGGTGGACCCTTCTCCCGGGAACGCAGTCTTCCCCCCCAGATTCAACAACATTTGGAAGAAAAATACAATCTCGACGATCCGTTGATCAAACAGTATTTTGATTACATGGTCGGTTTGATCACCTTCGACGTCGGACTATCTTTCAAAAAACCGGGATACTCGGTCAGCGAGTTGATCACTCTCGGATTGCCTTACAGCATGGAAGTCGGGTTTTACGCGATCTTGCTGATCATTCTGTTGGGGGTCCCCTTGGGAATCATCTCCGCCCTCAAGCAGAACAAGCCCGTGGATTATTTCGTCATGTTCATCGCCACTCTGGGTGTCACCGTTCCCTCCTTTGTTGTCGCCAACCTCTTTCTGTATTTTCTGGCGTATAAGGGGGGATATATTTCCGTGCTCTGGCCGACGGAGCCGGGAATCAATCCGACTTTCCTCCAGTTCCTTGGACCCGTCGTTGCTCTATCCGGATATTCCTTGTCCTTCGTCTCCCGTTTGACCCGTTCTTCGATGCTTGAGGTCATGCGGCAGGATTACATCCGTACCGCTCGCGCCAAC
>JAKLGB010000119.1 GCA_022710895.1 Bacillota bacterium | reverse complement strand
GATCGTTCGCGACTCTTTTCTGATTTCGTGCCGGATCGCCAATCCATGTCGATCCGCCAACACGCACATCACGGCTCCGGAATGATAACAGACAGAACGAATCGGGAACAGTTTCGCGGGGTCGTTGAGCGTTTCGACGATGCGTTGAAGGGACTGCTGGTATTTTCTTTCGTCCAAAACCCGTAAGGCTTGGAGTTCGATGTATTCTGCCATCCCCTCGATCGTTTCGATCCGGGCTTCATAATCTACTTCTTCGGGAAATCGTTGGGCCCGGCCGTTACGAACCGATAAGAGGATCTGCCAGGTTTCAACACTGAACGAAGTCAAAAACCCGCAGAGATGGAAGTCTTCCATGAACTTCAGGCAAAGGTTGTCCGGATGATATTGATACCGGAGTCCCTGACGGATTTCATCCGCCCACCGGGTTTCTCCGGATGCTTTTTGAAAAGCGTGGAACATTTCATGAACCAGTTTGGACGTCAAGACGTCTTCATCCGCCGGTTCGGGAGATTCGATCTTCCAAATCGCCAACGGCGATCCTTCCCAATCGATGGCGGTGTTGCCTAAAAAACGGGCATCCCATGGTAAGGTTCGATCGGAAAAGACCACCCTCTTGTCATCATAGAAGGCAAAGGGAAACGGACGGAATCCCGGCCAAAGGGTATCAAAGTCGATCCTACGGATTTTCGAATGAATTCTTTGCCATAAATCTTGCATCGCAGTCCTCCGGCTAGTCGGTATAGATGGGTAGATTCGTAAATGTCGGTCCTTTATTCGACCCAATGAATGCGCTTGGGGTCGTACTGATCTCGGGGTTCGGGATCCTCCGCCGGATGGCCGATCGCGGCCATCCCAAGAGGAATGATGTGTTCCTCCAAATTCAAGATCTTGGAAACCCGCTCCACCATCCGCTTCATCGGGTACAGTCCTTCCCAACACGCGCCCAATCCCAAATCGACGGCACTCAAAAGCAAATTCTCCATTGCCGCCGAACAATCCTGAATCCAAAAATCTCGGAGTTGCATCGGCAACGCCTTTTTCATGTTTCCGGCCACGACGATCATCAAGGGGGCTTTGTGTTTGGTATACCTCCCCGCATCCCGTAAAGCTTCGAGGGTTTCCGGGCGGGTCACGATGAAGAATTCCCAAGGCCGGGCATTGCAGGCCGAAGGCCCGCTCATTGCATGATGCAGAAGGGTTTCCGTCTGTTCGCGGGAAACCGGTTCTTCGGTAAACCGACGGACGCTCCGCCGTTTCATCATGACCGCTTTCAGTTCCATGGCCATCGCTCCGTTCGGGTCTGATAGGGAAAAACCGATCCCGCGACCCACCCTTATTGTATCACCTCCGGCCCCGAAAAGACCGGTTTTTTTTAAATCGCTTTTTTCCGAATCGGTCGAAAGGAATTTCACGGTCCACGCTCTCGTAGATAAACTCTGGAAAACAAAAAAACTTGCCCGGTCGGACAAGTTTGGAAATACTTCGTGTCTATGGTAAACGATTCTAATACATGTTAGCGCCCATCTACTTTTTTAGCATCCTACATAAATGCTTAATAATGGTAATTTCCTAAGATACCCTAAGTAATTACTTTAAACCTTCATTCGCCTAATAAGCTTCAATATGACTTGGGATAATGCTTAAATCAATTACCTCCACCAAATTGCTCTGCAATGAACAAGTGAGACACATATCGCCCTTCAAAATTATAGAAAAAAGGATATTCACCTATCATTACAAAAATATGTAATATCACTTATCGTTTCAATCTGCAACATTAGGCATGTCTATAGTTTCAATTTGAAACAATATATTCGATGTATCAAAGTTTCATATGTCTATTAATATTGAATCAGTAGTTCTATGCGTCTATAATAAAAAAAACGGCTAATAAATAGCCGTCTATACTCCGATTGGCAGGGATGACAGGATTCGAACCCGTACAAACAGTTTTGGAGACTGTCGTGCTACCGTTGACACCACATCCCTAA
>JAKLGB010000118.1 GCA_022710895.1 Bacillota bacterium | reverse complement strand
TGGATTTCCCAGATGTGACCATCGCGGTAGATGTCGGCGATGAAACGGCCGATGGGAAACTCATGGCAGGTTTCGTCGGGACAAATGGCCTGTTTGATCCGGTGATGAAAGCTTTTTTCGTTTTGCGTGCCGATGCTTTCCGGGACGAAATCGTCCCCCAAGGCTTCCTTGCGGTCTGCCAACGTTCATCACCTCGTATTTTCATTGTATCACGGGATTGCAATTCTTAGCAGGGGTTTTTCCATTTCCTTTCAGAAAAGCAAAGGGTGGAAAAACCGATTGGTCCCGTCGTTTGGGGGGACACAAAACCCTTTCGGGATGATATAATGAGAGAAAGATACCAATCGATGTTTCTCCCGCGGAGGAAACCTTCATGAGCAAAATCGTCATCGCCCTGGGCGGCAACGCCTTGGGCAATTCACCCGAAGAACAATCTTTACTGGTTCAACAGACCGTCAAGCCGATCGTGGATCTGATCCGCGGCGGCCATCAAGTCATCATCGCCCATGGCAACGGACCGCAAGTGGGGATGATCAACAACGCTTTTGAAGCGGCTCGCGGGGCGGGCGTTCTTCGCCACGGCATGCCGTTCCCGGAATGCGGAGCGATGAGCCAAGGTTACATCGGTTATCACTTACAAAATGCCCTCCTTCGCGAATTGGCGCAACAGGGCATCGCCAAGGAAGTCGTCACCCTGATCACCCAAGTGGAAGTCGATCCCGCCGATCCGGGTTTTCAAAACCCCACCAAGCCGATCGACCCATTCTATAAACAAGCCGAAGCGGAAGCGATCGCCCAGGCGACCGGATATGTGATGAAAGAAGACGCCAACCGCGGTTGGCGTCGGGTCATCGCCAGTCCCAAACCGATCGGAGTCGTGGAAATCGCCACGGTTCGCACCCTCGTCGATGCCGGCATCATCGTCATCACCGTGGGGGGCGGGGGCATTCCCGTGGTTCGCGACGGGCTCGGATACCGAGGCGTCGCGGCCGTCATCGACAAGGATTTCGCTTCGCGGAAACTGGCCGACTTGCTGGATGCCGATTATCTCTTCATCCTCACCGCGGTCGACCATGTGTCGCTTCGTTATGGAAAGGCAGATCAAGTCGATTTGACGGAATTGACCGTTTCCCAGGCGCAAGCCTATATTCGCGAAGGCCACTTCGCCAAGGGCAGCATGCTGCCGAAAGTCGAAGCGGCGTCCGAATTCGCCCAAGGAAAACCCGGCCGGATCGCCGTCATCGGTTCCCTCGACAAAGCCGCTTTGTGCCTGGAAGGGAAATCGGGCACCCGCGTCACTTTGTAATCCCTCCCGGACCTCCGGGCCGGAGCGATCCGGCGCGGTCGTCCGGGTTTTGTTTTTCAAAAGGGATGGAAATGAATGCTTAAGTATGTTATAATACTTAGAAACACTGAAAACGTTCTCATTTGTTCGGCTTTTTTGGATCATCCCGGATTGATTTTCTTCGTTCATGCGAAGCTCCATTTTTGAGGTGTCGTTCATGATCCAAGGATTGATTCTCGCCGGAGGCGGATCCTTCCGTCTCCATAAAAACAAGATGACGTTGCTGTTGGACGGAAAACCCCTGATCTGTCACACCATCGATGCCATGCGGCCGTTTGTGGACGGGCTTTTCGTCGTCACCGGCTATTATCACGAAGATACCTGGGAAGTCGTGCAAAGCACTCCCGGGCTGATCGTCGTCCGCAATCGCTTTTACGAACGCGGGATGTTTTCCTCCGTTCAGTACGGGGCTCGCTTTCTTGAAGAAACCGCCGATTATTTCCTCACCCCCGGCGATGTTCCCTTGGTCAAAGCCTCGACGTATGAAGCGTTGCTGAAGGCCAAAGGCGACATCCGCATTCCCGTCTTCGAAGGCCAACGGGGCCATCCCGTTTTCCTCGCTTCTTGCCTGCTTCCCTCGCTTTTGGAGGAACCGCGCGATTCGAACCTGGAACTTTGGATTGCCAAACATCAACCGACGTTCGTTCCC
>JAKLGB010000117.1 GCA_022710895.1 Bacillota bacterium | reverse complement strand
CCGAACGGAGTGGCTTACATCAAGATGACCCCCGACATCATCGCCAAACACCAAGTGACGATGGAAGAGGCAACTTCACTGGTCAACGAATTGTCGTGTCTAGAAGATTGCCCCGTCTGGATTTTGTTTGCGGAATATGAAAACAATATCGTCCGCGCCCGGCTCCGTTCCAAAGGCCCGGCCATCAACGAATTGGCCAACAAGTACAATGGCGGCGGTCATCCGATGGCTTGCGGCGCCAATGCCGGAACGTGGGCCGACGTCGATAAAATGCTCGCAGATGCGGACGAATTGGTCCGCCAATATAAAGAATCCCGAAAATCCGAGTGATTTTCGGGTTTTCTTTCGCCGAAGTCCGTCGATAGTAAGAATGAAAGTGTTTTTATACACTGGACATTGCTCATTGATTTGGTATAATAAGGACGGTTTGAAACCTTTCACAAAAGCAAATGCCCTTCCCGGTTCATTTGTCGACATATATCATTTTGATACGTCAGTAAATACGGCGTCTTCTCGGGAGGAAACGAATGCAGATCATCACAATGGCCATTGACTGGAAATCGACGATTTTCGGAGCGCTTGGCGGCCTGGGACTATTCCTTTTCGGAATGGAACTGTTGGGCGATTCGCTCAAGAAGTTGGCCGGATCCAAATTGAAACTCATTCTGGAGAAAACCACCAACACCCCGATCAAAGGGATTTTGGTTGGTATCGTTGTCACCGGGCTCATTCAGTCTTCCAGTGCGACGACGGTTTTGGTGATCGGGCTGGTTCGAGCGGGATTGATGACTTTTCCGCAAGCGATCGGCGTTATCTTCGGAGCCAACATCGGAACCACCATCACCTCTGTTTTGATTGGTCTTGACATTGGCGAATATGCTCTTCCCATCATGTTTTTGGGAGCCGCATTGATTTTCTTTATTCCGAAGAAGAAAATCAAGGAACTCGGCAAGGTCATTCTCGGTTTCGGAATGTTGTTTTTTGGATTGGAAACCATGGGTACGCCGCTCAAAAGCCTGATCAGCCTTCCCGAAGTCCAAGCTTTGTTTCAAAGTGTTTCCGAATTTCCGATTTTGGGGGTTGCCACCGGGGTCGGTGTCACCTCGGTTATCCAATCGTCATCTGCCACGATCGGTCTTTTGCAGGAAATGTTTTCTACGGGAAATGTTCCTTTGGTAGGGGCCATCGCCATTGTCTTTGGATGTAACATCGGAACTACGGTTACCGCCCTTATCGCATCGGCGGGGGCGCCGGTGGCCGCCAAACGCGCCGCGGCGATCCATACGATGTTCAATTTTATCGGCACATTTCTGTTTATGCTGATTTTGCGGCCTTATTCTCAACTGGTGGCGTGGCTGGCGGAAACGATCTACGGGGCGGGTTGGGAAACCAATCGAATGACGATTTCCATTGCCCACGTCCTTTTCAACTTTACCACCGTTTTTGTCCTATATTGGTTCATCAAACAGATGACCTGGGTTGTGACCAAATTGGTTCCGTCGAAGAACGAAGTCCAAATCGACGAGGTCATTTTGGATCAAAAATTGATCCAACAATCACCGGTCCTCGCCTTGGAAAACGCTCGGAATGCCATTATCAATATGGGTAATGTCGTCAAGGCGATGTTTGAATTTGTCTACGATTATTCTCTCCAGCGCAACGACAAGACCTTCGATATGGGAATGCAGTGCGAAGAAGTCATCGACACGATGGATGACAAGATCCATAATTATTTGGTCAAGATCGGAGCGACCGATCTCGATGAACCGCAAATTCAATTGCTTGCCAAAGACATCGACACCATATCCGACCTGGAACGCGTCGGGGACCATTTGACCAATCTTCTGGAATTCTTCCAGGAACGGTATGACAATAACATTCCCCTTCATCCCGAATCCAAGGCTGAATTAGAGGAAATGTTCGACTTGTTGCGAAAATCGTTGACGGAAGCGGTATATGCCTTCGAAAAACAAGACAAAAAAATCGCGAGCGAAGTCAATGACCGCGAAGAAGTCATTGACCGACTCACCAAGAAATTCCGGAAAAACCATATTGCCCGTATCCAAGACCAATCTTGTTCCGAAAACGAATCCGGGTACTACGTCGACATCCTCTCCAACATGGAACGCATCGGGGACCATTGCGACAACATCGTGGTCAACGTTTTGAGCGAATTCTATACGCATGACGACAAATTTTCCACCCAATGAACCTCATTTAATTTTCAAAATCT
>JAKLGB010000116.1 GCA_022710895.1 Bacillota bacterium | reverse complement strand
AGTCGGTCGTCGACCGCCTGAACCGGATTCCTCCTCAGACCGATCCCAAGGATACTCTGGAAATCATGATCGACATGATTTATCAGTATGCGGCCGAACACGTCGGTCTGATCGATTATCTTTTCTTGAATGTTGAAAACCGCGATCGGGCTTCGAAATTGTTCGTCGATGCTTTTTATCGGAAAGGCGAATTCAAATCGATGGTGTTCCGGAAGTTGCGGGAGTCCAGCGGCCTTCAGGATGAACAAGCGCTCAATGCCCGCTATGTCATGCTGCTGTCGTGCTTTTGCATTCCGCTCATCATGCAAATTCTGAAAGAACCCTATAACGAAGCCGGAATTCCGAGTTTGGAAGACACGGAATTCCGCAAGCATTACATTCAGGAACTGATCAAAATGATCAAATGATTTTCCTTCAACCCAAACAAAAAACCCATCGACGATCCCCCTCCGAATCGGAATCAGGGACGGACGATGGGTTTTTTCGATGATCAGTTCAGTCTGGACAAATACCGGTAGAGATCGCTGGGAACATTGTCTTTCCCCAAAGCTTCATTGATCGGGCAATGACCGACTTCCAAGCTCTTGCAATAGATGGCTTGTCCGCCGATGCCGTTACGAATCAATTCGACGGCATAAGAACCCATCTTGCTGGCGAGGATACGGTCGAAGGCACAGGGGTCTCCGCCACGCTGGATGTATCCCAAGACGCTGGCCCGTGCTTCATAGGGGGAATTGGCCTGGATCTCCTCCGCCAGTTTCTGGACGTCGGTGATGTGTTCGGCCACCACGATGACCAGATGGCGTTTCCCGATTTCTTTGGCATGCTGGACCTGACGGAAGATGTCTTCTTTATTGAATCCCGTATCGCGGGTGATGACGATTTCCGCCCCGCAGGCGATGCCGGCATAGATGGCCAAATCCCCGCAGTACCTTCCCATCACTTCGACAACGGTGCAACGTTTGTGGGAAAAAGAAGTATCACGCAACTTGTCGAGGGCATCCACCGCCGTTTCCAAGGCGGTGAAAAAGCCGATCGTGTATTCGGTCGAAGCGATGTCGTTGTCGATCGTCCCCGGAAGGGCGATGCACGGCATGCCTTCGGCGGACAGATCCATCGCTCCGCGATAGGTTCCGTCTCCTCCGATGGTGACCAAGGCATCGATTCCCAAGGCTTTTAGGTTTTCGATGCATTTGGCTCGAACTTCTTTTTGTTTGAATTCGGGCAGACGGGAAGATCCGAGAATCGTTCCGCCGCGATTGAGAATCTGTCCGACGTCATTGCGTTTCATCAAATCGATCTTGCCTTCGTATAAGCCCTTGTATCCGTCATGGACGGCATAGGCCTCCATGCCGTAACTCAATGCGGTGCGGACGACGCCGCGAATGGCCGCATTCATTCCGGGTGCATCGCCCCCGGAGGTCAAAACCGCTATTTTCATCTTTATCATCATCCTTTTTTGGTTAATACACTATCATTATACAATCTTGATGTGAAAATGACACCCCCTCCATGAAAACTCATTTGGCGATTTTGGGTGGCAAATAGTGGGTTGTTTGATATAATAGACTCGGACGATTTTTCTTTGGGGGATATCGGAATGATTTTGACAATTCTATTCGGCTCCATCTTTACGGATTTGATGATTTTGGCGACCATCATCGGGTTGGGCGCTATTTTGGGTTCGGTTTGCGAACGGATCAAACTGCCTTCGTTGACGGGATATTTCGCATCGGGGGTTTTGGTCGGGCTGGTGATGATCTGGACCGGAACGATCGAAGCCTATGAAGAATTGAGTGTCGTCGGCGACATCGCTATGGCTTTCATCGCTTTTGAGTTGGGAACGCGATTGTTCTTGAAAAAGGTTCGGCACAACGTGTCGGAAGTGATCGTCATCGTCTTGTTTCAGGCGTTATTCACAATCGGGTTGGTGACGCTTCTGTTCGTGGTGTTTCAAGCCCCGTGGGAGATGGCTTTGCTCGTGGGAGTCGTGGCGATGGCCACGTCTCCGGAAACGATCATGGTTCTGTCCCGAAAATACAAAACCAAAGGTCATTTGACCGATGCCATCATGCCTCACATCGGGTTTGACGACATCATCGGGGTCATTCTGTTTTCCATCGCGATGGCGATTGCCGGAGCGGTGAACACCCACGGGAGTGTTTCATTGGAAGTCGCGGTTCTCGAACCGTTTTTGGAAATCTTCGGTTCGATGATCGGCGGTGGGATCGTCGGGTCGTTGTTGGCCCTGTTCATCCACATCACCCAAAAGAAAAATAAAGACTTTTATCAAAACTATCTGACCGAATCGATCGTGGCGGTCTTGATCGTCACGGCGCTTTCGTCTCAGCGGTTCGCGTTC
>JAKLGB010000115.1 GCA_022710895.1 Bacillota bacterium | reverse complement strand
ATCACAACATTGGCCATTCTTCGGGAAAGAACGGATTTATCTCGGGGGTGAAGGCTGTTGGGATCTCCGAGATCGACGGCGGAAGTCATATAGATATTATTCAAGAAGCTGACGCACCGGCTTTGGGATTCCCGAACGATGGCGGCGGCGGACTCGGGCATTTTCGGATAGGTGGAACCGGCGATTTGAACGAAGACGAACGGGAGCGAGGGTTCCCGGAACGTCCGTCGCCAGGATTTGACCATGGCCTTGAAGGCGTCTTCATAGAGTTCCCCTTGGCCGCAATCGGATTCACCTTGGTAAAAGAGGACGGATTTCACGGAAAACGGAAGGATCGATTTGACCATCGTTTCGAAGGTCCCTGCCGGCCGATTGGGGTGTTTCGGCCCCATCGGCAAAAGGAATTCTTGTCGCTTTTTGGCGAATTTCTCAAATATCTGCGTTGCGGATACCCCCGATTTTTCCAATTCCCGGTATTCCTTGTATAAGGCGAGCGTTTGCGGAAGATGACGGTTAAAGGTCTCGCAATACTCATCCAAAGATTTGTACTTGGCCAGTTCCTGACGGTAATTGCTCAAATACTTTGCCAATCCCGGAAGTTCACATAATTCCAACATCCCCGCCCATGAAAAAATCGACGTATCGGGATGTGTGCAGGCGATGATGCCCACGGGAACTCCCAGTTCCTCCTGAAGGTGGCGGGAAAAATGGTACCCGATGGCGGAAAACTTCATCGCGGTCGCATGATAACAGGCATCCCAGCGGGATTCGGAGCGATAAAGGTCCGGAAACTCCAGGTGCGCATTCGGATAAGGGACGGGGGGAACTTCGAAAAAGCGGATCCCGTCGTTCTCTTTGACTTTGGTTTCATAGGTGTCCCTCAGCGGAAAACCCATGTTGGCCTGCCCGGCCAATAGGAATACTTCGCCCGCGAGACAATCCTCCAAAAGGACGGTTTGTTTCTTGCAGGCAATTTCGACTTCAAAAGATTCTTTGATGTAGGGAAGGGGCGGAAGTTCAAAACAAAAGGTGAGATCGGTGGTTTTGAATCGATAGGTGTTTCCACGTAATCGGATCCGGATCTCCCGGCGTTTCTGACACGTTCCGAAAATATAGACGGGCTTTCCGGCTTGAAACATCATGTGGTCGGAAAAAATGGGCGCGAGCGTAAAATTCGGTTTCACAGTCAATCCTCCGCAGTATTCAGCGATGCACTATGGAAAAATTATACCACCGTAAAAGCGGATTTCATCCCCAAATCCGAAAAATCGGTCCTTCCGCGAACAAACGAAAAAGAGATTTGCGAATGCAGAAAAAAACCGGGGGGATGGCCCCCCCGGCGTTGATTTTCATTCAAAGGATTTGGATTTGAGCCGATACCCGTTCTTATGCTTGGTCAGGTAATTTTCGATGGCGAATTCCAACGTGTCGCGGATCGAAGAGCGGATGTCACGGGTTGTATATCCCAACTCCCAAGTCGCCTTATCATGGGAAAAATGATAATTGGAGTTGAGAACGATAATCGAATAATGGGTAAAGAGTGGCTTACGCTTGGCGATTTTATAGTAGGCTTCGGCGAAATAACTCATCGCCAAAATGAACCAATAGGCCAATTTAGTCCGGATTTTTTTGCGGCCGGACAATACGGATATCTCATCTAAAAGTTCTTTGACGGTGATTTCCGATCCCGAAAGAATATAGCATTCCCCCCGTCGCCCTTTTTCGGCCGCCAATCGGATTCCGACGGCGACGTCGCGAACATCGACGAAGTTGTACCCGCCCCGAAGATATGCGGTCAACCGACCCAGCAGGAAATCAATGAAAATTTGACTGACATTGGATAACTTGTAATCAAAAGGCCCGATCACTCCGGAAGGATGGACGATGACAATCTCCAGCGGACCCTCTTTTTGATCGAGAACAAGTTGAGTGGCCATCGCCTTCGACTTGGCATACAAGCCGCGAACGGCGTCGGGATCGAAATGATCGATTTCGGATTGCATCTGCGGTTTCGGCAGTTCCGGAATGGCATGAACGCTCGATGTATAGACCAAGCGGCGAACGCCGGCATCCAAACAGGATTGGATGACATTTCGCGTTCCCTCGACGTTGACCCGAAAAAGGGTCTTCTTTTTTCCCGATCCGATTTCCACAATCCCGGCGAGATGGAATACGATGTCTGCACCCGAAAAAGCGGAAGTCAAAAAGGCTCGATCCAAAACATCGCCGGTGAGAATTTCGGCGTAAGGCTCGATGATTTTCGAATCATCTTTCGGAAGAACCACGGCATAAACCTGATATCCGTGTTCATGGAGTTCCCGGACGAGGACGTTGCCGATGTGTCCGGTAGCGCCGGTAACGACG
>JAKLGB010000114.1 GCA_022710895.1 Bacillota bacterium | reverse complement strand
GGAATTCGATGTTATACTGTGCATACACGATATACACAGTTGGGGGGCAGGAATATGGCAATCCTTGAGGTTGATGGCTTGACGAAACGTTATGCCAAATTCACATTGGATTCCGTTTCGTTTTCTTTGGAAAAAGGATATATCATGGGGTTCATCGGCCGTAACGGCGCGGGCAAGACGACGACCCTGAAGTCGATGTTGCGCCTAGTGCACCCCGATGCGGGAATGGTTCGCGTCGGCGGCGAGGATTTTCAACAAAACGAATGGGCGTGCAAACAAAAAATCGGAGTTGTTTGGGGCGGGGTCGATTACTATCCCAAAAAACGACTGAAAACGATCGCCGATGTCACCCGCCGTTTCTTTCCGCAATGGGATGAAGAGACCTACCAAAACTGCCTGCGACGGTTCGAACTGGATCCCGACAAACGAATCGATGAATTATCCGCGGGGATGCGGGTCAAATTTTCCCTTGCCCTGGCGCTATCCCATCGCGCGGAATTGCTGATTCTGGACGAACCCACCAGCGGGTTGGATCCCGTATCCCGGGATGATCTGCTCGGTTTATTTCAAGAATTGATCGAGGATGGCGAACACAGCATTCTCTTTTCCACCCACATCATCTCCGATTTGGAAAAGTGTTCCGATTTCATCACATACATCAAGGACGGAAAAATCCTCGCCAGCATGGACAAGGAGGGATTCCGAGACAATTTCCGGCTCGTCAAAGGTCCGGAAGAACGTTTGACTCCGGAGTGGGGCGCGGTGGGAATCGGAACGCGGAAACATCGCTTCGGTTTCGAAACGATGATCCGAAAAGCGGATATCGCCATCGCCGCGGGTCTGAATCCCGAACCGGCGGATTTGGAAACGATCATGATCCACATTGAACGGGAGGACGACCATGAAAAACCTCTTATTTAAAGAATGGAAATTGGTTTTGCATCCCACGACTTTTATTTTCCTTTCTTTGGGATTTTTGTTTTTGGTTCCGAATTATCCGTTTTACGTGAGTTTCTTCTACATGTGCCTATCCTTGTTTTTCTTATTCCTTTCCGGGCGAGAAAACAAAGATATCTTTTTTACCGTCTCGTTGCCGGTTCGGAAACGCGATGTGGTCCGGGCCCGCTGCTGGACCGTCGCTCTCATTGAATTGGCTCAATTGTTGCTGACGATCCCCTTTGCCCTGATCCGTTACCATTGGACTTCCATGGGGCCGAATTTGGCGGGGATCGAAGCCAACGTAGCCTTTTACGGGTTCGCTTTCGGTTTTTTTTCGGTGTTCAATCTGTTGTTCCTTCCGGGGTATTATCGGACAGGCTACCAAATCGGTCTTCCGTTTCTATTCGCCGGAATCGGATTACTTGTATATTATGTCGCCGTCGAGATGATGGTTTGGATTCCTTCCCCCCTCCGGGATTTTCTGGACGGAATGTCTCCGGACCTCATGAGGGCCCAACTTCCGATATTGGCCGGGGGAATCCTTTGGTGGATCCTTTCTTGGTTCCTTGCCTGCCGGATCTCCCAAAAACGCTTCGAAAAGGTTGATTTGTGATCCGATGAAACTCGTAGTCTCCGAATCGGCGGAAATTCCGATTTATCGGCAAGTGTACGAACAGATCAGCGGACAGATTTTGCGCGGGGAACTTCCGCGCGATTTCGTCTTGCCCGGGATTCGGACGATTGCCAAGGAACTGCGCATCAGCGTGATTACGATCAAACGGGCATGGGAAGAATTGGAGCGAGACGGGTTCATTTACACCTTGGCCGGAAAGGGATGCTTTGTGGCCCCGCTTCATGCGGGGGAGTTGACCGGCAAACGCGAAGAAATCGCCGCAGATCGGATTCGCAAGGACTTGGCATACTATCACTCCCTCGGTCTGTCGGAAGAAGAAGTGATCGAACTCGTTCGCAAACATTTTCCCGAAAATTAGGTGGTAAACGACGGTTAAAGTTTACCGCCGTTTTTTTTATCAGGAAGAGCAGATTTGAAACATACAACTGCCACAAGCCTTCAGACCGTCCAATATAATGGACAGTGTTCGAATATTAACAAAAAACCTTTCGGGAGATTGACAACAGGGCGATAAATTGGTATCGTGAAATCATAGATAAAAGAACGCAGCCCCGGTAAAAACGCCTTTTTCTGAATTCTGGGGATGCAAGGAGGATTTCATATGCGAAGAACCACTATCGGATTCGTGTTTTTTGGCTTGGCGATCCTAATGGTCTGGGGATGTGCTCGGACAACGACTACGACGTTGACCACCACGTCCACGTCGGCAACGACGACAACCACCACCAGCAGCACGCCCTCCACGACCACAACGACCCCTTCCGTGTCCACCTCGGTTTCCTCAACGACGACATCGGAGCCAACCACCTCAACAACTACCACGACAACAACTACTACGGAAGCGCCTACGACGACCACAACGACTACAACAACTACTACGGAAGCGCCTACGACGACGACAACGACGACCA
>JAKLGB010000113.1 GCA_022710895.1 Bacillota bacterium | reverse complement strand
GTCACTTTGGCCAAGCCGGACCGAAAGATCATCAAAAGCGCTTTGTTGGGGGCGGATGTGGTCCACTTGATGACCCCGTTTTCGCTGTGCGTCGCCGCCGGCAAGATGGCCAAGCGAATGGGTTTGCCGCTGACGGCGGGTTTTCACTGCCAAGCCGAGAACTTCACCTCTCACATTTTCTTAATGAACTCCCGTCTGGCCAACAAACTTGTCTATCGGGTTTTCCACAGAAACGTTTTCCGTCACTGTGATGCGATCCATTACCCGACCCGTTTCATCTGTGATGTTTTTGAACGGGAAGTCGGTCCCACCAATCATTACATCATTTCGAATGGGGTTCAATCTGCTTTCCAAAAACGAGAAAGTGTCCGCCCGGAAGCACTGAAAGGAAAATTCGTCATCCTTTTCACCGGACGTTTTTCCAAAGAGAAATCGCATCGCGTGCTCATTGAAGCGGTTGCCAAGTCCCGGAACGCCAATCAGATCCAACTGATCTTCGCGGGGGCGGGACCACTGAAAGATTCTTTGATGGAACTGTCCCGGAAACTTTTGCCCGTCCAACCGATTTTCCGCTTTTTCAGTCGGGAAGAGTTGATCGACGTCATCAATTATGCCGATTTGTACGTACATCCCGCGGAAATCGAAATTGAAGCCATTGCTTGTCTGGAGGCGTTGACCTGTGGATTGGTGCCGGTGATCGCGGATTCTCCTCGGTGCGCCACCCGTCATTTCGCTCTTTCCGAAAAAAACTTGTTTCGGACCAATGATGCCGGCGACCTCGCTGCCAAAATCGATCATTGGCTCGAAAACCCCACGGAACGCAAAGGTTGTTCTGAAGCGTATCTCGGTTATGCCAAGCAATTCGAACACGGCCGTTGCATGGACCGGATGGAAGACATGCTTCGGGATGCGATCCGCATCCGGCGCCTGACGGTCGAAAAGACCAAGACGATCTTTTATGACGACGAACTCAATGATGACTTCGCCGGAACTAAGATCGACACGGTTCGTCCGGATTCGGCCTTTCGATATCGGCACCCGAGTCCCGTTTGGAATTTTCTGGCTTTTCTGGTTTATCGTCTCTTCGCCGTTCCGTTCGCCTATCTCTATTGTAAAATTGCTTTCGGACTCCGAATCGAAAACCAGCAGATCTTAAAACCCTACCGCAAGTCGGGTTGCTTCCTGTTCGGAAATCACACCCAGACGATGGCGGACGCATTTCTTCCTACCTTGGTTTCTTTTCCCAAAAAAGCGTACTTGATCGCCAATCCCGACGTCGTTTCGATTCTGGGGATCCGGCAATTGGTCCAGATGCTCGGGGCAATTCCGATCGCCGGAACCTTGGGCGGAATGAAAAACATGATGGGTGCCATCGAACATCGACACAAAGCCGGAGGCTTCATCGCCGTCTATCCCGAAGCGCATATCTGGCCTTATTATACCGGCATCCGTCCGTTTCGATCCAATTCGTTTGCCTTCCCGGTGAAGTTCCGATCTCCCTGTTTTTCCGTCACGACGACTTATCAAGAACGCGGTGGCCTCTTCGGGGGGGAACGTCCCCGGATCACCGTCCACGTCGATGGTCCGTTTTTCCCGGATTCGGCACTGGACAAGAACGCAGCCAAAGAAAAGCTTCGCGATCAGGTGTATGCGGCCATGAAACGAACCGCGCAATCCCATAACGAAGTCTGTTATCTCGAATACCGCAAAAAAGCGCCGGAACCGCTGGCCGAACCGGTTCTGAACGAAAAGCACGCATGAAAAAAACGCCGATTTCCCTTTGGGACTTCGGCGTCATTTTTTTACGGTTTGGCGTGTAGAATCAACGGAACGATCATTTCTTCCGACAATAGCCCGGCATGATGTCCCTTCATCGGTTCCAATCCTTCGATCAGTTGGAAGTAATGGCGGTCGATGGCAATCGCCATATAATCTCCGAGAAATTCGCGGAACCGGGGATGAGGGGTCCCGATTCCGAAGATTCCGCTTTCGACCAGACGGTCGGAGGGAATCAAAAGATAATAATCCCGGAAATGACGATGGAATCGTTCAACGAAAAGTTCTTTTTGCTCGGGCTTGATGAAAAACGCGGCCGCCCTGGCGTCGACGGAAGGATCATGGCGAAAAGTCTCGCAAACGTCGGGGAATTGCCGGAGGGGGATGGGAAGAACGTCGGTTTGCCCATGATCCGCAATGACAATCACTAGGGTTCCTTCCGGCAAGTTCGCAATTAATGCGGAATAGGCCGCATCGACCGATTCCATCATCGCCAACGCTTCGGGTGAGGAAGGTCCGTATTGGTGTTCAACCGTGTCCAGTTTATCCCAATAGGCATAAACAAAATGCCGTCCGGGAAGAGCGATTTTCTGTCGAATCGCCTCGGTCATCTTGGCGGGAGTGTCAATTTCCGGGGTGCGAAAGGCGGGAAAAATCTCCGCCGTTTTCACCTCGGGACTCGCTTTCTCGATCAAAGAATAGATGGTGGGATAAGCCAATACTTTC
>JAKLGB010000112.1 GCA_022710895.1 Bacillota bacterium | reverse complement strand
TCATCGACCTAACGCCAGAAGATCAATTTTCCGTCCCCCGGGACTTATTATCCAGCATCATTGAAAAGGACGTCGATGAGGTGGACGGGGTAAGAAAAGACAAAGAGAAGATGAGAAAGCTCATCCGAAGTTATGCTCGAAACATCTCAACGTTGGCCACCAATAAAACAATATATCTGGATCAAATCACCGAGGGGTTGTTGATTGATCCGAAGACTTTTGATTCGTATGTAAATGCACTTCAAAGACTATACATCATTGAGAATATTCGGGCATGGTCCCCAAAAATAAGGAGTGCCAGTACAATTCGAACCTCCGAGAAAAAACAATTTGTCGATCCAAGCATCGCCATTGCGGCACTTGGGATGTCTCCGGAAAAATTGAAACAGGATTTTTCCACATTTGAGTTCTATTTTGAGTCCATTTGCACACGAGATTTGCGCGTTTATGCACAGACCATGGAGGGAGAAGTATTTCACTATAACGATTCATCGGGACTTGAAATTGACTTGATCATTGAGTTGCCTGATGGCAGATGGGGCGGAGTAGAAGTAAAGTTGGGAGAAAACGAAGTTGAGAAAGCCGCGGATAATCTTAAAAAGCTTGCTCACCTCAACGAAAAAGCGAACCCAGCCTTCTTGATGATTCTCACAAACACCCAGTTAGGGTACAAAAGAGCAGACGGAATATATGTGATTCCTCTTGGCTGTTTAAAACCCTAATTTTTTCGATTTGACGCCATTTTTTTTGTCTTCATTTTCACGTTTTCCATAATCTTTCTTTTCGTTTACTAGATCATTTGCGAAAAAATGTGGTATATTTGTTTTGATTGACAGGCATCTGCTTCTTGGTAAGTCTGTTGGGAAAGATGAGGAGACGAGTCATGAAAAAAAAGTATGAAAAACCCATCTTGAATGGCTGTTTCGTTGCGAAGAACGCCACCGTTATTGGAGATGTGACCGTCGGAAAGGAATCCTCGATTTGGTATCACGCGGTGGTTCGGGGAGACGAAGCCCCCATTCGCATCGGAAAAGCGACCAACATCCAAGACAACTGCACTTTGCACTGTAGTGAAAAGCATCCCTTAACCATCGGCGATGGGGTGACAGTAGGTCACAACGCCGTTCTGCATGGTTGCACGATCGGGAACAACGTCCTGATCGGGATGGGGGCCATCGTATTAAATGGAGCGGTCATCGGCGATGATTGCATCATCGGGGCGGGAGCTTTGATCACGGAAGACAAAGTTATAGAACCCGGCACCATCGCATATGGACTTCCCGCCAAGCCGATGGGAAAGGCCACCGAAGCCGATATCGAAGCCAATCGAAGAAACGCACTGATGTATGTCGAGTTCGCCAAAGAACACTTTGGAAGTTCGATGCCACTTTCACCCAAAAAGCTGTGAACGAATGACGGAAACCGCATGGTTTCCGTTTTTTTGTTCCCCGCCGAGATCAAGAATGATATAATGAAAACGAACGGAAGTGATCGCCACGGACATTCGACGGGAGAATTATCCGCTGTATTCGGGATTCGGAACCGCTTTTTCCGAAGTCCGGGATTTTTTGTTCCGGATTCAGGAAGAAAAAGAGGCGTCTCCGAACTTTCCTTGGGGAAGATGGGAGTGGATGTTTTCGCTTCCGTATTTGGAAACCAATCGCTTGGATCAAATCGGAATTTGGCGGGCGGAGAAACGGATTGTCGGGGTAGCCACCTATGAAAGTCGCTTCGGAGATACCTATTTTTGTTTGGACCCCGAGTTCTCTTTTTTGCAAAAAGAAATGCTGGACTATTCCATCGAAAAAATGAGCGGACCAAAAGGACCTCATATTTTGATTCCCGATGGTGACCCGGGATTCCAAGAACTCGCTCGCGCCCAAGGACTCGTTCCCACGGAATGGAAAGAACACATCGCTGTGTTCGACATCAACGAACCGATTTCTTACACCCTTCCCGCCGGATTTTCCATCCTGCACTTGAGCGAATGCTTCGACCTCTGCGAGTATAACCGCGTCTTGCACCACGGGTTTAATCACCCCGGAGAAGAAAGCAACGATCGGGACACGATCCTTTCGCGCCTTGCCAGTCTCTCGGGGCCCGATGTTCGCCTTGAACTGAATACTGCGGTCATTTCCCCCGAAGGCCATTTTGTTTCCTATTGTGGGATGTGGCATAAGCCGGGGGCGAAATATTGCCTGGTCGAACCTGTTGCCACCGATCCCGCCTTTCGAAACATGGGGCTTGGCAAAGCGGCAGTTCTCGAAGGAATCAGACAATGTGGCCTTAGCGGTGCGGTCCGCGCTTTCGTCGGTTCTGATCAAACTTTTTATTACCGAATCGGTTTCCGCCCCCATTGCAGCGAGACGTTTTGGGAGAAACCGAACACCCTTGAATGATTTTGAGATGAATCCTTTCCCGGAGGTTGGTTATGCGAATCCATGTTTATCCGATTTTGTCTTCCCTACATGATGCCAAGACGATCGACGATCAAACCTATGCCTTGCTCCAGAAGTTGAAGGATCACGGCGATTTTGAGATTGCGGTCACT
>JAKLGB010000111.1 GCA_022710895.1 Bacillota bacterium | reverse complement strand
TTTCCCGAGGCGATTTCGTCGGCCTCCGCAGAAAGAAAAGCGTAAAGCGCGGCGGAATCATCGGTGTTCGCCCAAGCAGATCGGATACAAAGAGCATAATCCCAGAAGGCCGGATCTTGATTCGGGAGTTTAGTAAAAATAAGCACCCCTCCCCGGGTTTTGTTCTCGGTCACATCGGCGTATGTCACTTCCGAAAGCGGAATCGAGTCGGAAGAAAAGGCGCGTTCCAAGAGGCCCGAGTCGGCGAACAGACTCTGAATCTCGGCAAATCCCCTTGCCAAATCGGCGGGATCAGATGCATCCAAACCATAGACGTGTTGAATGTCCAACAGCACGAATTCTCCCGGATGGTTCGCCAGGAACGCTTCCAATTCTTCAAGAATGGGAACGAAATCACCCGAAAAATAGGAATGGGACGTGTACCACGCTTCTTTGGCTTCATTGTATGTCAAACGGATGTCAAAATACCGAACTCCCGCCCGTAACAGGTCGGCGACCCCCGAAACCTGGGTCTTCGATTGTTTGACCGAAAAACCTTTGATGAGGGTCCCCACGAATCCGGTTTGGATCGTCGCGGCGGAATAGGGGTCGACCGGGCTGAAGAGACTGATGTCGGCGGTGAAGGCGTCATGCGCCCCCAACATCGCGACATCAATGACGTTTTGGTCGGGCGAAAGCGTCTCTCCCATCCAATCGGAATAATCTTGGACCGCGGTTTTCCGTATCAGAAAGGTGAAAGGAAGATTAATGGCGGTCAGCAGAACCAGAAGCACAATGATTAAAGTGAGTAAAAACCGCATGAGGATACGGCGGATCTTTCTGAGCATCGGAACAGCCTCCTTCATTCTTCGGTTTTCCAGAACTCGTGAATGGCGCGTTTGAGGCGGCCGGGATCGTTGATCGTCCGCAAGTGGCTCCACTCTCTGGGATATAAGCTAAGGTATTTTCGTGAAGTGAACCGGTCATCCATGAGGAGGGCAATCCCCCGGTCCGTCTCGCTGCGGATCACGCGGCCGACGGCTTGGATGACTTTGTTCAATCCGGGATACGTATAGGCGAAATCAAAACCGCTGTCGAAGGCTTCGTCGAAATGCGAGCGCAGGATGTTGTTAAGGGGGGAAAGCATCGGTAACCCGACCCCGGCGATCAACACGCCGGACAGCATATCGCCGATGAGGTCGATGGACTCCCCGAACACTCCGCCCATCACGAACATCCCGACTTGCGTCTTTTCTGAGGCGGTTTGGAACATTTCGATCGTATCTTTTCGTTCCCGCGAGGTCATTTCCTTCTTCTGGACGATCACTTCGTATTGTTCCGGGTCCAGATCCAAGGCTTTCCGAACCATGTTGAGATATTGGTATGAGGGGAAAAACAGAATATAGTTTCCGCGCTTCCCCGCCACGAGGATTTTCGCGGCTTCAACGATCTTTTCCACCGAATCCTGGCGGTCTGCATATCGCGTGGAAACCTCGTCGATAGCGACCAAAAGCAGATTTTTCGGAGGAAAAGAGGAGAGCATTTTGACGTCTTTTCCCGTGTTGGCGGTGAGGAGTTGCTTGTAATAATGGATCGGATCCAGCGTGGCACTGAAAAAGACACAGGCTTCGGAGTGATCTTTGATGGTCGACAGTAAGAAGCGACTGGCATCGAGACAGCGGATGGAAACCGTGAAGTCTTTGTCTTCGGTCCGTTCAAAGACAAAGACAAAGCGTTCATCGAAAAATTCGCTGATCTTGAGAAACTGAACCAAATCGAAATAGATGAAGGCAATCGCACTTTTGTTGGGTATTTTTTTGGAACTCTCCATCATGATGCGATCCAGTTTGAACAACAATTTACGGATGTTTTGCAACAAGAAATCGCTGGGTTGGTCTTTCTTCACGAAATCGACTTCAAGCAGTTCCAGTTCCCACTCCGTGAACAGCTCCAGCAGTCGGCGGATCTCTCTGGCGGGAGAAGGCTTCAGGGGTTTGCACAGATCCAAAAGGGTCTTCAATCCCGATTCGGAAAGAATGGCGCTATACATCTCCCGACTGCGGGATACGAGGTTGTGAGCCTCATCCACCAAAAGGATCGGACGATACCGATCGTCTTCGAAATAGCGGATCAGGTGGGCCCGGGGATCGAAAGCGTAGTTATAATCCGCGATGATGATGTCGGCGTAATTGGAAACATCCAGCGACAGTTCGAAGGGGCATACCCGGTGTTTTTTGGCATAGATCGTGATGATTTCTTTGGTCAGAAGCGTTTCGGTTCGGAAAAGGTCCTCAATGGCCTGATTCACGCGATTGTAATACCCCTTGGCGTACTTGCAGACCTCGGGATCGCAATCCCGCTCTTTCAAAAGACACATGGCGTCTTTGGCGGTGATTTCCACGGTTTTGGCGATTAAACCGTTGCGTTCCAATTGAGTGACGGTATCGATGGCGATGCGTTTCCCATCGTTTTTGGCGGTAAGGTAAAACAATTTCTCGGCGGGATCATGAATGGCTTTCAACGTCGGGAAGAGGGTGGCGATCGTTTTCCCGATTCCCGTCGGGGCGATGGCATACAAAATTTCCCGATCAAGAACCGAACGATAAACATGC
>JAKLGB010000110.1 GCA_022710895.1 Bacillota bacterium | reverse complement strand
TAACGCCCTGTTGGTCCGTGATACCCGTTCGCTGACCCGCATCTATCAGGATTTGTCGCGGCTCAACACCGATCCTGCGGGGATACTGATGTTGATCACGGGCAAATTTCAAGAAATTCTATATACCAAGGAATTGCTACGGATGAAACGCTCCAATGATGAAATCATGCGGTATTTCGGAGCATCCAAAGGTCGCGTCTATTATATACTTAAAAACGCTCGCGATTTGTCCGACGATCAATTGTCTCGGTATATGACGGAACTCGAGAAAATCGATTTTCGGATCAAAAGCGGAGCGTTGGACAAAAAAATCGGGTTGGAATTGTTTTTGTTGGGAATATAGGAATAAAAAAAAGCCGATCGGCTTTTTTTTGTCTCGGGTTTAGTTCAGGGAGTTGACGCGTTCGGCCAAACGGGCTTTTTCCCGGTTGGCATAGTTTTTGTGGTGGAGATTTTTGGAAACCGATTTATCGAGTTTCTTATATGCCAAGTTCAAAGCGGAAACAGCAGCTGCCTTGTCTTTATTGGCAACGGCCGCTTCGACGGCTTTCAGCGCGGTTTTCAAGGATGTTTTGAACGACGCATTTGCCAATTTGCGTTTTTCGTTGGTCAGGATGCGTTTCATCTGCGACTTAATTTGTGCCATTTTGTCACCTCCATCGTCATAAGCGTTTTAATTGTATCAAATATAGGAGAAAAAAGCAAGATTCATCTTTCACAAAATTTCCTTTCCGCGATTTGGACTTTTCGCACGACTTCGCGTGAAATTGATTAAAACCTCTCGAAATTTCCGCCTTCAATGTGATATAATAAAACCGAAGTTTTTTCCAGGATACGCTTCATTCATCCCGGCAAGACCATCCATTCGGGGGACCAGAACGTGGCCAACGTCTATCGGCATCATTTTGCGGAATTCTGCACGCGGATCAATTACCACGCCGTGGTTTTCAGTGTGAATTCCGGACGCGTTTTCGGCTTCCGGGATTTACGGGATCCGAAACGAAAGACACCATCCTCATGTCGTCTGCAATTCGATTTCGATCAAGTTCCTTCGGATCGTTCGATGGTTTTTTACGGGGTCAATCTCATCATTGATCAGCAGACAATCATCTGCAGCGGATCGGTCAGCCTCATCGACATCGCCGGCGACCAGATCGCCATCGTCTTTTTTGATCCGCGGGTCGCAAATTTCCGCGACAACCAATTGCCCCGAATCATTTGGAAGGATTTGAATTACCGGTATTTAGGCCAAAGCGGTTACGCGCAAATAGAAAACAACCTCTCGGAGACCATGGTCGGGAAAACGGATGAGGAAATCTTCGAACCATCGTTCCGCGCTTCTTTCCGCAGTTCCGATGACGCCATCCTCTCCACGGGTGTCTGCTTTTGGGACATGATGGGAAAAATCCGGTTGGGGTCGACGTCTTCCCTGGTACAAATCCAGAAATTTCCGTATTATTCGCTCGCCAACGAACGCCTCGGAATGATCATTGTCTACCAACCGATCAACCAAACGGGAATGCTTCCGACGAATCTGGACCGTCCCGGGAGTTCAATCAATCAAATCGTTGTCAACCGTCTTTTGACCGCGGCCAATATTTACATTGCCGTCCAAAATGTTGAGAATGCCCAACAGATCGAAACTTTTTCCGAAAACATTACCAAACTGGGATATGATCCTGACCACATCGCCTCCGGGGCAATGTCGATGCGTGATTTGATCTATCCCGGCGATTACGACCGGTATCTACAAGAGATTCAAACCCAGTTGTTCGCCCAGAACGATTCTTTTTGGATGACCCTGCGGATCGTCAACGCCAAACAAGAAATCCTTTCCGCCAAACTCTTTTTCAGTCCCATCACCGCCCTCAGCGGTCGGGTGGAAAAAATGGTGGTTCTCATCGATTTATACGATGTCAGCGAAGAAGTGGCGATGAATTTTGAAAAACTGATCGCCGGCGCCAACCGGATGCATGTGGTTTTCACCGTCCGCAAGATGACTTCTCCGTTTGATTATGAAATCATGACCAGCAATATTCATCAGTTCGGATATCATGCCGATGACTTTTTGTCCAAAAAACGGAATTTCATCGAGTTGATCCATCCCGATGACCAACAGAAATACCGTGAAGCGGTTCAGGCCGTCAAGGATCGTCGGGTTCCCCAACTCGTGGTGGAGTATCGGCTGATTTCTCGAAAAAAGAATATCTACTGGTTGAAAGAAACCCTGTTTTCCACGAACATCCGGGGGGTTGAATACCTCGAAGGGGCCATCCTCAACATCACATCGACGAAAGCTGCATTCGACACCCTTCGTCAAATCACTCAAAACGAAGATCTCGACCACGCTGCCTTCGAACGGATCTCTTCCCATTTCAATTTCGCTTCGATCCTCCAATTTGCGGAAGTCAAAGGCATTTTGGAACAATTCGCCCAAATGTTCGGCATCGATTGCGCGCTGTTAAATAATTACGACGGGATGATGTTCAATACGGCGGGAAAATCCGGTGCCTTGGACATCGTGATGAAACAATTGGTGGATTTCACCGCTTTTTCCGCGATGGATCATGTCCTCTGTTTATACGATAACCTCTTCGTGCTTCCCATCCCGGTCATTCATGGGGTCCA
>JAKLGB010000011.1 GCA_022710895.1 Bacillota bacterium | reverse complement strand
ACTGAGAGTAAAAAGCAAAATATCAAAGATCAAATCAGGAAAAATAGAATTTTTTCGAATATACCAGTGTTTTATGATCGTACTGATAGGATCCATAGGTGTGTTTGGTGTTTTGACTGCTATTGACGGGTTTCAAGACAATATCCCCATTACTTTGCTGAAGGATGATATCGGCCTTGTTAACAAGAACCCTTACAGTGAAAATTACGGAGAATATGTCTTGTTGTTTGAATACCCGGTTTATCGATTCGTAATTACCGGCAAATCCGTACTCTTCACAGTGACCGATAATGACCGTTTTACCGAATATCTCATATGTCTAGATTCCTTTATGGACGAATACGACCTTGGAGACTTTACGATTTATGTGTTCCAAAAGGATGGTGGGGTCTATTACCTGAGCAAACTTGACCGTGGTGACAGGTACGCTTTATTTCCGGCCTTTGAGAAAATTGGCGGCGAGGCCTATGTGCCAATTGCCCCGTGTGAATATTTTAAATTAGGCACGTATTCAAGTTATTCGTCCGGAGATTTCCATTCACTGACCACATTATCGTGGGATGAAATCAAAGCACATTACATAACTTTTTATTCTGACAATATTACTATTGATAATGATCAAATGCAAATCACTTTAATAATTGACTCAAGTATCGAATATCTGATTTCATATTCCAATTTTTCAATTCATATAGAATTGGTTGAGTAACAACTTTCTATTCTAGGTTAGGCGTTTTTTCCCCCTCTGTGTTTTCCCCCGAAAGCAACTTCCCCCTTTGTTTCGCGGGCTTATCCCTTGGCCAGTCGATCATCTGCACTTCGTCTTGTGGACATTGGATGAGTGGCGACCGGAAGTGGATATCAGCTTTGTATTGGAAGGAGTTCATGTGGTGCTAGTTCATTTTTCCACATTTTCAGGCGAAGAAAAAAAGGCCGTATCGATTCGGATTTCATTAATCCGTTTCTTTACAGTGCCTTCTTTACGGAAAAGACCCCTTTTGATGTTTCCCCGACCAGCCCGGATCATGATGTGACAAAACGTAAAGTCAAGGTGATCATTCTCCCCGATTTGAAGAAGGCGGAATCGATGATGTTCCCAATCGAAGACCGCCGCCTATCCCTGCGCCTCCGCCAAGATTTCGCCACCGGCCGTATGACAAGAAAAGATCCTGAGTACTTCCGAAGCGTAATCCGAACAGCTCATCTCACATAAAAAAAGAGGGCGTTTCGATTGCGAAGAGGAAGACGAAAACCAAGTTCGATTGTCCCTCATTCAGAGGGAACGATGACCGCAAGTCTAGTGTTCTCAAGATAAAGGAAAGTGTACGTTTCGTCCCAACTCGTCCCGCTGCAGTCGAGCCGGATCTCATCGCCGGTATCGTTATCGCGGACGATCGGCTCGGAATAGAATGTTTCCGAGGTAATATCACCAGACGATACGGCTCGGCCATAGTCGACGACCGTTCCTGTGATCGTCTGGAAATCCCGTTCCTCTACCGACCGATAATCACGGAAGAACAGTTGGAACCGTATCCCGGAAAAGACACAGGCAACCAGAACGAAAAGCAATATGCCGAAGTAACTTGCCCAACCAACCCGGGGGCTTATGAATTTCTTCATAAGATACTTACGGATGAGAACGAGAAATATGACGAAAAGTGAAAATATCAAGGTTGCGGAAAAATATAGCCAAAAAAATGATAATATCTCGCGATCAGATCCTCTTCCATGAAAGATTATCCTCCATAAATGATATCATTCTTCGATCCTATATCCAAATTTTAGCACTCTCTCCCCGAGAGAGCAAATGGATGGGTATGGAAATTAATGAATAAGTCGTAGTTGTATTAGTCAATAGTTAGTGGACAGAAAAAAGCATTCTACTCAAACCCCAGTTCGAGCCTCGCTTGAATTGGGGTTTTGTATTTCAATCGATAAGCCAGGCGGACATTGTAAAGTACCAGATATATTCTTCAAGTGTTTTGATTGGATCGTCCAATCTCCAAATTCCGAAATCGATTCTGAGATCGTCTTTAATCCATCCATTGATTGCTTCAATAACGGGATTGTCAGTTGGCGTTCCTACTCTCGACATTGAGCGTTTTATGCTATAATTATTATGTGCGTTGAAGAACGCGCTTGAGGTGTATACGGGTCCTTGGTCGGAATGTAGAATTGTTTCTACGCCCTTATACCCTCTTTTTGTTTTCTCATTCAGAAAGCCTTTCAGCGCCCGCATGTGACTGGCTGTATCATTTCCGCCTCGCGTCGGAACCGCATCCCAACTGATCATCTCCAAATTGAAGACGTCGAGATAGTAGGTCAAATCAAGCTTCTGATGCTTGTTTTTGATGAGTGTTGTATCAGTAACGATCTTCTCGAACGGTCTCGTCGTAGTCCAATCACCATCAATAAGATTTGGAAATAGAATGTTTTCCTCCCCTGGATGAGCGTATTTGGGAAGCCTGGCCCGTGATCGGATATGGAGTTGTTTGCACACCTTGTGGCACAGCCAATTGCTGAAAATCCAGCCGGTCTTATGCCGTATTTGCTTCGCTATGTTACGGTATCCATTCGTTTTGTGCCTTTTCCAGTATTCCATTACCAGATGCCTCAGGGTCTCTCGATCGCACTCGTAGCGGTTGAGGGACCCTTTGCGCTTGATCCATGCATAATATCCACTACGTGAAACTTGCATGTATATGCATAGAGAGATGATGCTGAAGTCCTTGCTCAATTCTTCGACGATTTCGTATTCTTTCCGGATGATTTCTTTTGTCTTATCCTCAACACCTCCTCCTCCGTGTACCCTTTTTTTAACCGCAGATTCTCGATCCTTAGCTTCATGTTTTCATACTCCAAACGCTCCAGGTCGGTAAGTTCCTTCTTCCTTTGATACCTGACCAACGGATTCCCTGGCTTTCTTTGATTCTCAAGGGCTGATTCTCCTTCCTTTCGATACGCGCTGATCCAATGAGAATACATTCCTCGAGAAATCCCTTCAGCCTTCGCAATCTCACTTATGGATCCTTCTCCGTTCATCCATCTGGTGATTATCCTAAGCTTTTCTTCTTTACTCCAGTATCGATTCGTGCCGCCTTTCGGTCGCCCTAACATTTTATTCCCCTCCTTCGTGGATAACTTCCTTCAATTCCAATTCCATGATAATACCAATACAGACAGGATTGAAAGCCTATAAATCAAAACAATTCCAAAAAACAATAAAACAAAATGAAAAAGATGTTAATGAACACTTGTACTTTTTGTGTCCACTAACATCTTATCATTTCACTTATCATTTCAAGCGAATGGTCCCGCCTTTTTGGGCGTCCGGGAAGTCAGCGAGGGACCACGAATCGGAATCACGTTGATGCGGCCTTTGATAATCTCCGAATGCGGAAAATGGCGAGTTTCCGTACGAAATGTAGATTCCACCCATTGACGGGGAAAGACGTTTTCGGATATAATTGGAATGACATCCGGTTCACGGATGACAGCCGTCTCGACGCGACGCGACGGCCGGCTTATTTTTTGCGCGAATGCTTCTTCGGAGGACACCACGAATGTTCAAACGTTTTCCTATGTCATTTTTCGTCCTGCTCGCCGCTTTGGCCATGATGGCCTGCGGCGGCGGGACCACCACCCTACCCGACCTGAAGGACTTGTCGATCGAAGCGGTCGACGCAACCGATATTCCCGCCGGCGTCTATGAGATTCCGTTCAACCGCGACGAGATCGAGGCCTACGTTGCCTATTATGATGTCGCGATCGAGTTGTCTGCGGTCGATTCCGATGGAATACCTGTTGATCTCGACGGCGACGCCATCGTGATTGTTGCGGGGAAAACCTATACCGTCACGATTCATGCGACCGTCGGCGATGCCTTCGACGAATCCCGAACGATCACGCTGAGGGCGGTCGGAACGATCGTTGTCCACACCGTTACTTTCGATTTGAACGGTGCCCCGATGACGGCGCCGATCACCCGCGAGGTCACCCATGGCGGGCTCATCCCCGATTTTCCTGCGGAACCCATTTTCGCCGACTACGATTTTTCCGGCTGGTGTCGCGATGCCGCTTGCACGACCCCCTGGAGTGAAGAGGACGATGTCGTTATCTCAGACATCACACTGTACGCGCAGTGGACCCCAGTCGTCGCCGAACACGATGACTCTGATCTGTTCATCAACTGTGATCCCGACGATGACTCCCGGATCGAGAACAATCTACCTGTCCAAATTTATTCGCTTTGGATGGGCTTTGCCTACATGGAGACGGAAGAAGAAGCCGAGCCGATCGAATTCGGTCTGGTGTATTCCGAGGTGGACATGACCCCGGGATACTTCGAAGAGGACGTGATCGTTCATCCCATCGCCGAAGGAACTCAGAATCAGCTCTCGATCCTCTGGTTCGGTGCCGCGACGCTTCCTCTCGAGGATGAGACATTCTATGCGATGCGGGCGTACGCGAAATACAAACATGACATCTACTACGGCGAAATCGTGACTTACGAGACGGCGATCCTTGTGCCTTCCGGTCAGTCCGTCGGCCTCGACGGGATCGTCTCCGGGGGCCGCTATTACGTCGATAACGGGACAACCGCCTTCAAACCGCGTTTCTGGTGCGGCGTCCTCGAAGGGTATGAGGCCACGCTTGACGTGTCCCGTTACACGAGTTTTTCCCCGATCGAGCGTGGCGGCCTTCGCTCGATGTTCGTCGTCGATGGTGCCGGCGACCGTTACCTGCACGTTTTCGAACTCGTCCTTCGGAACAGTCCGGCCGAAGTCGTGACGGGGGGAATCTCGGTCGAGCTCGACCTCCTTTCCTGGCGAATTTTCGGGACCTACGAGATGAACCTGCTTGATTCCGAACACGTCGATTACGATGTCGAGGAGGCCGGCGTGCTGTTTTCGTCGACTTCGCCCTACCTCGAACTTGACCTCCCCGGCGTCTACAGGCGGAGCGCGGACGAAATCGGCGAGGACGGCGTTTTCACCAACGACGTCGAATTCTCCTTCGCGTTCGGGAATCGCACCCTCTATGTGCGCGGTTACGCGATCGTCGATGGCAGAACCGTCTATTCGACCGATATTCGAACGATCGAGTTCGCGGACGAATACACCGGCGTCTCCTATGAGATGGGAGTGACTTATACGGAGGTCGTTACGACCGGATCTGCGGCAAGCGGCCATTCCTTCTATCCCGGAAACGGCGTTGAAAGCGTCGTGACAGTCGTCGCCGACGGATCGTTTGCCGAGACGGAACACATCGGTTCTTTCGTGCTTGTGGGAGCCGGAACCTACTATGTCCGGCAAACCGATGCCACGACATTCCATAAGATCGTTCTGCTTGACCCGCAAGGCGTGATCGAAGGGGTGACCGACGGCGCAACCTACCAGGATGCCGTGGTCATCGTCTCGACGACCTGGAACGCGACGCTCTGGATTTCCAAGGACGGCGGACCCGAGGTCGCAATCGCAAGTGGCATCACCCTTTCCGAACCGGGCGTCTATGTGGTGTCGATTTATCTCAATGGCGCGGTGACGGTGACGTTCACGATCGAATGAATCGCGATCCGGACGGCGTGCACTGCCCGACTCCTCATGACAGATGGCGATAGGTTGACAGTCCCGATGACGGAGCTCACGGATTCTGGTTTTTAGCCTCGAATCTCCCGGTTTTTGGGATGCAAGTGTTTTTTGAACACATATATTTGGGACCGGAACCAAACATAAGTTCTAGGAAACAAAGATGCAAAACCATGGTTCATTTCCACTTTAACCAATAGAATCAAAGGTTTGATACAATGGTATCAAGCCTTTTCGTTATTGCGCATCGTTGACGAACTTTTCGATTCCCGCAGGCTTGACCAGTCTTGGCGATGGGACATTCATGGATTGTACCGGATTATCCATATTTTACGTCGACGAAAATAACAGTCATTTTTCATCACAGGACGGAGTGCTCTATAATAAAGAAAAAACGGTTCTGATTGCTTTTCCGGCAGGAAAATCGGAAGAAAGTTTTTCCATTCCCCTCGGTGTAACCAACATCGGAAGATTCGCATTCTACCAGAGCGGTTTATCAACCATCGCAATCCCTTCCAGCGTGACGATCATTGGTGATTTTGCATTTATTGGATGCAGTTCACTGACCAGCATTACCGTTCCCTCAGGGGTGACCGAGGTTGGGAACAGTGCTTTTTCATCATGTAATCAATTGACAAACATCACGATTCCCTCCAGCGTGTCTCAAATTGGAAATTATGCTTTTGCGTTCAGTGGGAATTTGACCAACGTCATTTTTGAATCGGATAGCCGTTTGACGAACATCGGAGAATGGGCTTTCTATGGTTGCGGGAAGTTGGAGGCTTTTTCAATTTCGTCAAGCGTAACCGCCATTGGATCAGGGGCCTTTTATGAGTGTATTGGTTTGGTCGAAATATCGATTCCAGTCAGTGTGACAAGCATGGGGGAAAGGGTTTTTGAAGGGTGTGACAACATATCCATTAACATTGCGGCGGAAAGTTTGCCCGGAGGATGGAATTCCAACTGGAATCCTAATGGTCGACCCGTCGTGTGGGGGTATGATTCCTAGTTCTATTTCCAGAATCTCCGAAAACAAAAAGGGTTCACTTCATCAAGCATTGGATGGAGTTTGTCGGGTTTTCGGGGAACATACGAACCCGGCATTCTCTGAACCTCGCAACCCGTTTTTCCATGTTTTTCTTCTTCATGGTCTTTTCGTAAATTGGATTAAGTTGTTTTTAGTGAGTGGGTACTCAATGGCATCATAATGGTACAAAAGGGTGAATCAAAGAAGTCCAATCGAATCGGCATGCTATCTTTTTCTCGTTTCGGGTTAGTTTTTTTCAAATGGGGTAACCGGGTTCGGACGGGGATTACAAACAGAACGCCCCAGCTCCACCATATTAGCACGACATTGTTGATACAATTGTATCGACTTTAAAGAATAGGAAAATAGGGATATAATCCCTTTTTTCTTTTTAATTCATTTGTCTATGAATCCCTTTTTAAAATGTGAGATTCTCCACATGGATGATTTTTTCCTTCCGAAAAGCCGTGTCACCCCCGAACGGTTGGCAGAAGTCGGCGGAAACATCGATTATGAACGGTTCGCGGAGGAAGTGGTGACTCCGTGGACGAAGAGCTTGCCGATCCGGTATCGGCGGTTTGATTGCGGGGACCAGGTTTTTTCCAACCCCATCGAATTATCCCCCACGCATTTGTTGGTCGTCGAAGGCGTATATTCGCTTCATCCACTTTTCCGGCCGATGATGGATTTGAAGGTAATGGTGACGGTGAACCCGTGGAAGAAAGCCTTACGGATTCTCCTTCGAAACGGGTCGAATTGGCGGTTGACGTTGAAGCATCTGTCCCGTTGGATCCCACTGGAAAATCGGTACTTTCGCGTTGAAAAGCTTTCCGAGTCCGTCGATCGGATCGTACGAACTTGATGTTTCAAAAAACAGATGTTCAAGGAGGAAAACAATGATTGGAAATTTGTCGCAATTGGAAGGAAAACCCATCTCGAACCCCGCCGCCAAAAATGCCTCGATGAAAGTGTTGGTTTCTCCGGCGGAAGGATGGATGGATCATGTCATGCGGGTCATCGAGGTGGAGAAGGACGGGTATACCCCATTCCATTCGCATCCGTGGCCGCACATCAATTATGTAATCGAAGGAAACGGTGAACTGAAAATCGGGGAGACGGTGACCCGCGTGACCGCGGGATCCTATGCGTTCGTTCCCGGTAGCACGATGCATCAGTTCCGGAATGCCGGTGACGGGTGGTTCCGCTTCATTTGCATCGTTCCCAAAGAAGGACACCAATAGATTTTTAGTGGATATCGATTTCATTCCTGAAGCCATGCGCAAGCATGGTTTTTTTGTATAGAGTCTTCTTCAAGAAGGGACAATAACCGCCGGAAATGGACGATTTCCCGCTTTTTATCACCGAAAAAGACATGGAAACCTGCCTTTTTTTCCATTGACTTTAGGCGTTGCAGAGGGTAGAATGAAAGAGGTAAATTTCGGATTTTTATCTGGGCTGAAAAGAAATTGCCCTTAAGGGCAGGGAGGAATATTATGAACTTTACCTACATGCATCCCGCTGAACAGATTGTGATGATCATCAACCGGATCTATACGAAACAAATGACAACCACCTCGGGCGGGAATCTTTCCATTTTGGATGATGAAGGAAATCTATGGATCACGCCTTCTGGGATCGACAAAGGGACTCTTTCCATCGGGGATATTTGTCAAATCAAACCAGATGGAACCGTCATCGGAAAACATCGACCCTCTTCGGAATTGCCCTTCCATAAATGCGTTTATGCGGCACGTCCGGATGTCCGGGCGGTTCTCCATGCCCATCCGCAGGCGTTGGTCAGTTTCAGTCTGGTCGGAAAGGTTCCCAACACCAAAATCATCCCTTCTCCCCATCTGGTGTGCGGAGAAATCGGTTTTGCGGAATACGGACTGCCGGGAAGCATCGAATTGGGAAACAAATTGGCGGAACAGTTCCGAAAAGGGCGGAATGTCGTCATTATGGAAAATCACGGGGTCGTCACTTGCGGAAAAGACTTGTTCGAAGCCTTTATGATCTTCGAAACGCTCGAACGGGCGGCGGCCTTGAACATCGTCGCCCATCAATTGGGCACCCCCAGCGTGTTGACCGATGAACAAATCTATTTGGGCGTCGACCACGGAAAAACTCCTTTGGCGGAATTTCTGCCCGGCGAGATTCCCTCCTACGAAAAGAAAGCCCGCAAAGACATGTGCGCACTCATCCATCGGGCGTATGATCAGGAATTGTTTACCAGCACCCAAGGGACTTTCTCGGAGCGATTGGATGATCATGCTTTTCTGATCACACCGTACGGTATGGACCGGAAGTATTTGGAACCGGAAGATTTGGTCCGCATCGAAAACGGAAAACGAGAAGCGGGAAAAACCCCTTCCCGGGCGTACCGGATTCATCAAATGATATATGAACGGCATCCCCAAGTCAACGCCGTTGTCATGGCAACCCCGACGCATGTGATGGCCTTCGGAATCACCCGGACGCCGCTGGATCCGCGAACGATTCCCGAATCGTACATCATGATCCGCGATTTGGTCCGCGTTCCGTACGGAACCTCTGTTTTGAATCCTGAACAAATCGCCGAAGCGATTTCGGAGTCGACGCCGGTCATCTTGGCGGAGAATGAATTCGTTTTGACGGTCGGATCGACGCTGATCAACGCGTTCGACCGGTTGGAAGTGGCCGAATTCACCGCCAACACGATCATCCATGCGATGACGATCGGGCAGATCGCTCCGATCTCCCAAGACCGCATCGAAGAAATCAACAAGGCCTTTCATTTGAATTAATTCGGTTCATTTCATTCGAGGATCCCCCGTTCGAAAGAAAAGATGCTGGATTTTCCAACATCTTTTCTTGTTTTTTTGGGATATCACATTTTATTCGAGGTCATGAACCGCGAGGGAGAAATCCCGGTCTTTTTTTTGAAAAGCCGGGAAAAATAGAATTCGTCCTTGAATCCCAACTGATATGCGACGTCCCGGACCCGATGGCTTCCATTATTCAACAGCGTCATCGCGTAATTGATTTTCTTGTTGATGACGTATTGCATCGGGGTGATCCCCATGCATTTGTTGAAAGCGTGGGTGAAATACGTTTCGTTGAGATTCGCAATCTTGGCCAATTCCTTGACGGTGATCGCATCGTTGAGATGGTTGTCGATGAAAGAGGTAATCTCTGAAAATCGAAAGAGGCTGTAATCCACGAAATAGGCTCGGGAGAAGAAACGCGAGAGAAGCAATTGAAGCGTCCCGTTCAGAATCAATAACGAACTTATCGTCGGGGGTTGGATCTTGACATTGTCGATAACGGATTGGAATAACCCTTCATCGCCTGCCCGAGCCGGAACGGTTTGATCGAACATCAGGGATTCGAAAAAACTGCTCAAGGATTTATCGGCTTCGAAATGAATGTAGTAATGGCTCAAGAAAACCGTGCAATTGGCGGTGACGACGGAATAGGCGGGGATAAAATATAGGTTTCCCGCTTCCAATCGGACTTTCTCGCCTCGAAGATACAAATCCGCAAATCCCTCGGTAATGTAGTAGATGCGATTGTTCTTGTAAAAGGCGACAATGTCCTTCCAAAAAGACCCGACCGTGGCGAACGAAGCCTCACCGACGGAAAAATGCGTGTTGCGGATTATTTTCTCTAAATCTTCCATGAGAATTCCTCCAAAATCCCATCAAAACCGGAAAAATCGGGGTCCAAGAAGCACCAACGGAAAGGCTCCGATATTCCAGAAAATCGACAAGATAACTCTATTTTATCACTAATCTATGTTTTGTCCATTATTTTGTATGTTTTTTGAATTCAAAATTCCTTGCAATAAGAATAGAATGATGTCAGAAAGCGGTTACAAATACCGGTCAACTTATTTTTTTTGCGAAAATCCATCTTTTTTCCAAAAAAACCCCCCTTTTACCGGGTTTTCCCTTTGATTTTCGGCTTTCACTTTTTCTGAAGAGCCACATTTCGCCGGATTCCTGATAAAAAATGAATAATCCATCTCCATTCTCGCTGCCTTGTGATTTTTGTTCAGCAAATATTCGAATCGGAAAGGAAAGTGATTCATCAGTGGCCAAAAAAAGCTTATTCCTGTTTTTTGTATGTGCGTTTCTGTTCGGTTTTATGGCTTGTGGAAGCACCCAAAGCGAGGTAACGACGATGGATATGTCTCAGTTTCCCGGATATCAAAACGACCCTGACCTTTTGTCGTATGATTTTTCAGCGTTGAACCGCATGCGGCCGTATTGGAAAGGCAACGTCATGTACAACGAAACCGTTTTGATGGTGGAAGACGGGGGCGTCATTTCCGGAAAGCTTCTGTTGGCTCCTCAACGGATTCTTTCGGTCCGTGACTTTTCCTTGCAAGTCGAATATGTTTCGGGTCAGGACTATGAAATTGTTGGGAATGTGATCCGCCTGGTTTCCGGATCCCGGATTCCTTATTTGACCAAAGCCAACCTCTCGGGGCAAAACATTCCTTCCCCCTATCGGTTGGTCACCTCCATTAGCAACACCTTGACCGATTATGTGATGATGGGAGCCAATGTGGTCTATACTGAAAGCCCCTTGTGGTACGGGAATCAACTCTCTGTCAGTTACGTGTTCGACCTAAAGGATTTGGATCCTTCCGATTATCCCGCCTATGATGGAACGACGCTTCCCAACTTGATGGCCAAATTGGAAGCTCAAGATCCAATTCGAATCACCGCCATCGGAGACAGCGTATTGGCCGGATGTTCCTCGAGCGCCTATTTCAACCGCGAACCCTATATGCCCAATTTCATGGAATTGACCGAAGAAGGATTGGAAGAGTATTACGGAAATGAAGTTCAATTGACCAATCTATCGGTCGGCGGAACGACTTCGTTTTGGGGCAGCAACCCGACCAACCTCGTCGACATCAAAGAATCCGCCCCGGATGTCCTGTTCATCCACTTCGGGATCAACGATTGCGGAAGCGGAACCTCGCCCAATGCCTTTCGGGACAACATCGAGCTGATGATCTTGTCAATCAGGGAAGATCTCCCCGGCTGCGAATTTGTCTTGTTCACCGCCTTCGCTCCCAATGGGAATGCCTACGATCAGATGCGCTTTGAAGATTATTGGGAGAAACTGCGGTTACTGGAAAGCAACCATCCCGGGGTCAAAGTCATCGACCTTTGGTCCCTCAGTCAAACGCTGTTGGAAACCAAAATTTACGAAGACATGACCGGAAACGGCATCAACCATGTCAATGATTTCTCTTCTCGAATCTACTTGATGAGCATCCTGTCCACTTTCGTTTCGAATGAAACGATGAAATCTAAGGAGGAATAACAAATGAAGCGTTGGACCACCCTGTTTTTGATGATGATGTTGTTCACGGTTCTCACCGCTTGCGGGAGCACCACCACCACGACGACCGAGGATGATTTCGTTCCAGTGATCAATCTTCCCACGAACACCTCGGCGAATCTTCGTATTTTGATTCCCGGAGGAAACGCCAATGAAACCACGATGATCGAAGAAGCCATCGCCGGGTTCAATTTGATTTATCCCAATATCCAAATTTCGATGAGTTACCTCGCGGTCAACTCCTACGAAAATACGATCCGGAACCAGGCACTGGCGGGATCCTTACCGGATATCGTTTGGACCAATTCACCGGATTTCTATTACTTAGTCAGCAAAGATTTGGCCTACCCGCTCAATGAATATGTCGAATTGTCCGAAGCGGCGGGGATTTTCGATGTCGAAGATGATTTTTACGTGGAGTTCTTCAACATCGGATCCGTCAACGGAAATCTGTATGCTATCCCTCGGAGTGCCGACAGCGTCGTGACATTCTACAATGAAAAAATCCTAACGGATGCCGGGGTCGATTTGAACCTGATTCAAGACGGATGGACCTGGGAAACCTTCCGGGGAGTATGTGACCAAGTTCGTACCTACTTTGACAACAACGGACATTCCGATCGGTATGTCCTCGATGCCAACTTGACCTCATGGCTCAGCGTCAATTACCCGATTATGAGATCCTTCGGCGCGGACGTGACGGACGGAACCGGCGCTTTGACGATTGACAGTCCGCAAACCCGGGAAGCTATCACCATGGTCCGTGATTTAGTGGAAGACCGCATCATCGTCGGGACCGGAGTCACTTCGGGATCTTCGTTTGAAGCGGGCACCAGTGCCTTCTTGTTTCAATCGGCATCCGTTTCGCTGTTTGCCCATCGTCGCGAACTCGAAGGAAACATCAATATCGTCTCCTTCCCGTTGATTGGGGAAAATCCCAAAATCGGTTCTGGAATCGCCGGATATTCGATCAATTCGAATTCGGCCTATAAAAACGAAGCCTGGGCATTCCTCAACTATATGTTGAGTTATGACGGACAGCAAGCCATGGGATCCGGCGGATTGAACCTTCCTTCCATCCGCAAAGATTTGGCGGATTACACGACCGCAAACTGGGGACAAGGGTATACCGATCTTCACTTGAACTCGTACCTCTATGGCCTTGAATACAAAATCACCGTCGACTTCTTACAGTATTTTGATGCCAAATACAAATCCGATTTGGACTTGGCGCTGAAAGATTTGTTCAACAATGCGTGCAACACCGGAAAAACGATTGAAGAATGCATCCAAATCGTAGTACGAGACATGGGAGATGCTCTCGCGGACTAACCTCGAAGGTTTCCTGAAAACCAGGAGTTTCAAATGACGAAAAAGAGCGTTACAAAGTTTTTGAAAAAAAATTACGAGGGATGGCTGTTCAATTTGCCCCTTGCCATCGGTTTACTGCTGTTTACCGCCATCCCCGTGGGTACTTCGTTGTATTATTCGTTCTTTGAAACGGATGGTTTTACCTATACGTTCGTCGGGCTTGACAACTATATCAAAATCTTCACCCGGGACCGCAGCATCTGGCAAGTCGTCAAAAACACGCTGGCCTTCGCGATGATCAGCATCCCGCTGAATTTGAGTCTTTCGTACTTGCTCGCCCAGCTGGTCAATCAAACCCGAAAAGGAGTCAAAACCTTCCGTTTGCTCTATTATCTACCGGTCATTATCCCTCTCGTCGTGGGCGGGTTGTTGTGGAAGGATTTATATGATCCCACGTACGGCATCTTCAACCGGATCCTCGAATTGATCGGATTAGATCCCTTTCCCTTTTTCTTCCAAGCGTCCACTTCGATGTTTTCCATCATTCTCATGAATGTGTGGGGCATCGGCGGAGGGATGATCCTGTGGCTGGCGGCGTTCAAGAACATCCCCAAGACGATGTATGAATCGGCCAATCTCGACGGGGCAAACGCCTTCCAACGGTTTTGGCACATCACGATTCCCCTTTCGACCCCGATGATCTTTTTCAACGTCGTCACCTCCATCATCGGCACCCTCCAGTACAACGGGACCCTCACCTTCGCCCCTCGGGAAGGCCGTGGAGTGGACGACTCGCTGTACATGTATGCGGTCAAAATCTACTGGGAAGCGTTCCATCGGGGACAAATCGGCTATGGAAGCGCCCTCGCATGGTTGTTGCTGATCGTCTGCGCGATCATCACCATCCTCCTCTTTAAAAAGAGTAAATGGGTCTTTTACGGGGAGGACATCTAATGACTACGATGGAAAAAGCGGTCTGTCGCGACAACAACCGCGCACGGCGTCAAAAAAAATACGTCGCATTCCTGATTTACGCCTTGATGGCACTGATAGCCGTCATCCTCGTCTTTCCTTACTTCTACATGGTAATGAAAAGTTTGATGACATCCGAAGAAGTCGTCGGTCCGGTGCGGTTTTTCCCATCGGTTCCCCAATGGGTCAACTACCTCAGTTTGTTCACTGAAAGCGAATATTTGCAAGCAACCCTGAATTCGCTGTACGTGATCGGCTTCAACATCATCGCCGTTCCCCTCTCCGCTTCCTTGATCGCCTTTTCGTTTGCGAAACTGCAATGGAAAGGAAAGAAGATGATGTTTGCGATCATGATGGCGACGATGATGCTTCCAGCGACCGTCACGCAAATCCCCTTGTTCATCATGTACTCCAAGATGGGGTGGATCGATACCCTGTATCCCTTCACGATTCCCAACCTGTTCGGGGGAGGGGCATTCTACATCTTTTTGATTCGGCAATTCATGATGGGAATTCCCCGCGACATGACGGATGCAGCGAAAATCGACGGAGCGAGCACGTTCCGAATCTTTTGGAACATCATGATTCCGTTATGCAAACCCGTTTTGATTTACCTGATGGTTACCATCTTCATCAACTATTGGGGCGACTTTTACGGACCGTTGTTATACATGAGTTCTTCTGAAGCTCCGCGGACCTTGGCGTATTTGATATTCCTCAAGTCCACGGAAGCCAACGCCGCCACGCAAATGGCGCACATGCGGATGGCTGGAGGAGTCTTCATGACGCTGATCCCGGCGGTTTTGTTCTTAATCTTCCAAAAACAACTGATCGAAGGCGTCACGTTAACCGGATCCAAAGGCTGATTTTTTGAGGTGAAAACATGAAAAAAGTATTACTTATGACGAGCATCTTCCTCGCATCGCTGGCCATCCTCGGATGTCAGACGACCACGACGGGGATTCCTCGAATTCAAGATGAACGAGAACTATCCCTGCAGGAATACACCGTCGCCAATTTGGCCGCGACCGATGCCTTGGGACGGGATGTTCGCACCGGGGATCAACGAAACGATAAAACGGTCGGATTATTCTACCACGTCTGGCACGGATACCACGTAAACGGAATTTACAACATCACGCAGTTGCTGGAATTTGATCCCGACGCCCTTTGGAACATCGACGGCACTCCGGACAGCCCGCTCAACGCCTTTCACTACTGGGGAGAACCCCTTTACGGATACTATGCCTCCGATGACCCTTGGGTCATCACGCGGCATGTCGAACTGTTGACGATGGCGGGAATCGATTACTTGGTGTACGATTTGACCAACTCCGTGATCTACATCGAAGCCATCAACGCTTTATTTGAGGTACTCCAAGATTATCAAGATCAAGGCTTCGATGTCCCCAAGGTTGCATTTTATACCAATACGGGTTCCCGGGTGACGATCAATCGATGCTACGATTTGTGGTACAAAGACGGGAAATATTCCGATCTCTGGTTTTCGTTCGATGAAAAACCGCTGATCATCGGCGTCAGTTCCGAATTGACCCCCGAAGAGCGGGCGTTATACTTTGATTTCTTTGATTTCCGCGAATCGCAATGGCCGTATGGTTATGACGAGGATTTGGAACGCGGATTCCCCTGGATGGATTGGACCTATCCGCAGAAGAACTATAGCGGAACCGTATCCGTTTCACTGGCTCAACACCCCGGAGCTCGGATGAGCGAAGGGAACCGCAGCAACAACGGCCGGGGATTCGATTATTCGATTTTTTCCAACGTAAAAGCCAACACCCGCTTGGGAACCAATTATCAAGGCCAGTGGGCGACGGTGTTCCAAGATCCCACCGCCGTCGACAATGTCTTTATCACCGGATTCAACGAATGGATCGCCATCAAATACTCCGACGGACAAGATGTCTTCTTCGTCGACACCTTCAACGAGGAATATTCCCGCGACATTGAAATGGCGAAGAACGCCTATGGCGACAATTACTTCCTTCAAACGATCGATAACGTCAAACGGTTCACCTATTCCGAAGCGGAACACTATGTGACCCCCGAAACCACGATCGACATCAACGATTTGACGGCTTCGGGATGGGAAGGCGTTCCCTCCCGCTACGCCGACTTCGCCGGAGACGCGATGGAGCGGAATTTCCGCAACGCCGCCAGCACGCGAATCTATACCGATTCCAGCCAGCGCAATGACATCGTCAAAACGTCGATGACTCATGACAAAGACAATCTGTATTTGATGGTTGAAACCGTTTCCCCGATCACCGCGTACAACGGAACCGATACGAATTGGATGAATGTTTTGCTGGATACGGGATCGGATGAAGCCTCGCTAGCGGGGTATGAATTCGTCATCAACCGCCATCCGGGAGCAGCAACGACGTCCATCGAACGGGTCACCGCCGCCGGGGTTTACGCTTCGGTGGGAGAAGCCCGGTATACCGTTTCGGGAAACCGCCTGCAACTTGCGATTCCATGGAGCGCCATCGGGTTGTCCAATTCCGACTTTGACGTGACCTTCAAAGTCGCGGACCATGTGGCTCATCCCGACGACATCATGGATTACTACGTGAGCGGGGACAGCGCCCCGATCGGAAGGTTGGGATATCGTTATGGCCATTAATCGATTTTTTTCCGCCAAATCCATTGGTTTGGCATTCCTATCTTTACTTTTCCTATTTGTCATGCTCGCCTGCGAAGGAGGATCGACCACGGTGACCACGAAACAAGACGGACGCGACCTCACCCCGCAAGAATACTCGTTGTACAATTTAACCGGAACCGACGCCTTGGGTCGACGCATCGAACGGGTGGACGGCCTCAAAACGGACAAACCCCGTTATGTTGGCTTGTTTTACTCCTTGTGGCTGGGCCAGCATGCCGAATCGCAAACGGGAATTTACAACATCACATACATGCTGGAAACCGAGGACGGGACGGCGAAATTATACGATCCCCTCGGAAGTTCCGAAAGCAAAACCGGAGAATTCCATTTCTGGGGCGAACCTTTATATGGATATTACAACATGAAAGACCCCTGGGTTCTCACCCGTCACATCGAACTGCTGACGATGGCAGGCATCGATTACTTGTGCATCGATGCGACCAACAACAAGGTCTATAAAGACTCCACGACCGCGCTGATGGATTTATTGCTGAAATATCAAAATCAAGGATTCAACGTTCCCAAGGTCGTTTTCTACACGAATTCGTATTCCGGAACGACCGTGGACGTCATTTACTCCGAATATTACCAAACCGAAAAATACCAAAGCTTGTGGTTCCAACCGGAAGGAAAACCGCTGATCATCGGAATCACCGAAGAAAACGGGAACGCCTCCGACCAAACCAAATACGATTCCAATTTCTCCAGTTACATATCGTCCGCGATGCAGGAGTTCTTCGATGTCCGCGAATCCGAATGGCCCAACGGGGACTATAACGAAAACTCGATTCCGTGGATGAGTTGGCAATATCCCCAAAACATCCACAATGGGAGCATCTCTGTTCCCGTCGCCCAGCACAGCCACTCCGCCATTTGTGTCAGCTACATGCATCCGGAATCTTCCCGGGGGTATGACAATGCGACCGGGCTGGTGGACACGGATTTCCGGGCTGGACGCAGTTTCCAAGGAATGTGGGATACCGTATTCTCCCGCGATGCCGAAATCTCCAACGTCTTGGTCACCAGTTTCAATGAATGGATGGCGATCAAGCAGAATTTCAGCGGACAAGTGGCGTTCGTGGACGTTTTCAATGAAGAGTACTCGCGCGACATCGAAATGATGAAGGGCGGATACAACGATAATTTCTTCCTCCAACTGATTCAAAACGTGCGGCGGTTCAAGTACGAAACCGCGCAAACCTACACCCCGAAACTGATGAGCATCGACATCGAAGATCCGAATTCAATCGTGATGTGGGATTACGTTCCGTCCCATTACAAAGATTTCTCGGGCGATGCGATGGCCAGAAACTTTGCGGGTGCTGTCCCCCAAGTCCGCTACACCGATGACAGTCAGCGGAACGATATCACCGACATCAAAGTCATTCACGACCGAAACAATCTGTATTTTTATGTCAAGACCGCTGAGGACATCACCGCTCATGACGGATCCGAGTTGAATTGGATGAATATTTTCCTTTCGACCGATTCTACCCTTCCGGGATTCTCGGGATACCAATTCGTCCTCAACCGTTCCCTCGAAGGGACGATGACCTCCGTGGAAAAATCGACCGGAGGGTATGCCTTCGAAAGCATCGGGCAAGCGAAGATCCGAGTCGAGGGAACCGTTATGCAAGTGTCGATTCCGCTTTCGATGCTGGGCTTGAGCGCGGATAACGTTCATTTTGAGTTCAAAGTCGCCGATCACGTCACCCACTATGAAGACATCATGGATTACTATGTGACCGGAGACGTCGCTCCGCTCGGGCGTTTGAATTTCGGGTATTGACGATGCGAAAAATGATGCCGGTGGTCCTCTTGATTCTAGCAAGTTTTCTCATTTCATGCGGCACAACGGGGCTGACGACCACGACGAAAACTCCGCGGATCACCCATGACGGACCCGCCTTCACCGACGGAGTGACATATGACGAGGAGCTGTGGGACATGCCGATTTCGTTCAATGATCTTCAACACGATCTTCCCGATCTCGGAATCGAAGCCCTCTGGATTCGTTCCGACTACAAAGGCCAGGAGAGTTATGCCTTCGCTTATCTCGGACGGCCGGCATCCGGCGACGGACGGGCGGTCGTCTTGCTTCACGGAGGCGGGGGAACCGCCTATTATGAATGGGTCCAGCAGTGGACGGCAAAGGGATACATCGCCTTGGCCCTCGACTTGGAAGGCCACGTACCCAAAGCCGGAGGAACCATGGATTCGTATCCGTATGATTTGTACGAGGCTTCTCCCTATCCGACTCCTCACAATCAAAATTACGGCGATGCCTCCTTGCCGTTGGAAGAAACATGGATGCACTACGCGACCCGAACGGCCATCTTGGCCCATTCGTTCCTTCGTCAAACCGAAGGGGTCGATCCCCAGAAGATCGGCGTCGTCGGAATCAGTTGGGGAGGCGTCATCGCTTCGATCATCACCGGCTACGACGATCGATTTGCCTTCTCGGTTCCCATTTATTGCTCGTTGAATCAGCTTGGGACCGATTCGACAATCGGAGGATACTACCTCGCCCATCCCGAAGCGCAAATGTGGGATGATGACACGGCCTTGTCCTTGGTATCCACCCCGATTCACTTCGTCGTCAGCAATATCGATCAGCATTACCGGTTGGACAGCGCCGCTCAAACGGTTTCCCATGTCCAACACGGCACCTTGACGGTTCTCAAAGATTGGCTTCATTCCCATCGGATCGCCGTGGAAGCGATCGAACCCTATTTGTTCGCCAATCAGATTCTCGACGGGACGGCCTCCCTCGGATTCGCGACGCTTCCCGGATTCGATTCCACCGCGGTGGAACTTCGTCTTCCCGAAGGGGAAACGATCGAGAGCGCCTCGTTGGTGTATTCCACCGACGGATTCGGGGGTTCCATTACCTGGTCGAAACGACGCCTGACCGTCGAAGGAAGTACGCTGGCATATGAAATTCCCGTTGGAACCACGATGTTCTATCTATCCGTGGTCGACAAAAACGGATTCACGTGGAGCACCCCGCTGTCCCAATTGTGACGGCGGATTCCGAAAGGCTTGACATTGACTGGCAATAACTAGAAAGGATACGCGTGCCCATCAGCACCAGTCAATCAACACTTGCACGCAAAAAAAGATGAAAAGAAGATTAACGAAGATTTTCATGCTGCTTTCCATGACTTTGGCTCTAGTCTTCACCGTTCCACCCCTCGTTCATGCTTCGGACACCGAAGTGACAGGGGTTCTGTGCGTCAGCATCGCCGGCTTTGCCGGAGAAGGAATCGCCGTGGAATTCACCCCCGGACTCGGAATGGGAACCTATTGGAATCCCATCGACACGTCCAAACTCGAACTCCGCAATCAAAAAGGCGAAATCGTCGCCATTACCAGCGCGGAGACCGTCGGCGATCAGATTGCCATCAACCGCAACTTAGGCTATAATTACTACGGTTGGACCCTGACTATCAAAGCCGGTTTCCAAGTCATCCGCACGGATGAAGCCATCAGTTATCCTCCCGTTGTTGTGACCGAGAAAACCTTCATTTTCTTGGGATCCACCACCACCGGCGGATACTGGACTGCCTATGTCGCTCCCACCGATTTGTCGGTCGACGACAATGCCTTGGAACTCCAAGTCGGAGCGGGAACTCATCAAATCGTTCCCACCATTTCCCCGGTGGGATCCAATGCGGTTATCGTGTATGAAAGCGCGAATTCCGCCATCGCTTCCGTTTCAGCTTCGGGCGTCGTGACCCCGGTCGCAGAAGGAAACACCACGATTACCGTTCATGCAGGAACGCAGAGCGAAACCATCACCGTCGCCGTTGCCGCGGGAGCCGCCGCTCAGACGGATATCTTGGTCACCAACCCGGACAAAACCATTCATACCTATGTGGGCGATGACTATGATCTGTCCGATTTGACCGCCGTTCAAGTGTTTGAAGGCGGAGGGACCGGTGCCGCCATCGCCATCACGGCCGAAAAAATTTCGGGCACCTACGATAAAAATACGATTGGGAATTATGTTCTGACCTTGACGGACGGTGCTTTCAGCGACACGTTCACCGTATCGGTCGAAGCTCTTCCCGTGACGGAAGTCACCGGAGTCGCCTGTTTCAACATCGCGGGCGGATGGGGACTTGGAATTGCCGTTGAATTCACCCCAGTACTTGGAATGAACACCTACTGGAACCCAATCAATACGAGTTTACTAGAACTCCGCGATGACAAAGGCGTCATCGTTCCGATCACTTTGGCCGAAACCGTCGGCGATCAGATCGCCATCAACCGGGGTTCCGGATTCAATTATTACGGATGGACCTTGACCATCAAACAAGGATTCCGCGTTATCCGGACCGACAATGGAACCAAATACGATTTTGCCGTCGGAACCGAAAAAACGTTTATCTTCTTGGGATCCGAATCCGAAGGCGGATACTGGACCGCTTATGTCGCCCCGACGGACTTGTCGGTCGATGACAACGCCGTCGACATCCAAGTCGGCGGAGCCAATCATCAAATCGTCCCGACCATCACTCCCATCGGATCGAATGCGGTCATTCTGTATGAAAGTGCGAACTCCGCCGTCGCTACCGTTTCTGCGAGCGGCGTAATCAGCCCGGTCGCCGAAGGGTCCACCACCGTGACGGTTTATGTCGGCAATCAATCCGAAGTCATTACCGTCAATGTGGCCGCGGCCAGCGCTCCGCAGACCGACATCGTCATCACGACGCCGGACAAAACGATTCACACCTACAAGGGGTATGACTATGATTTGTCCTTGCTGACGGCCTTGGAATATTACGAGGGCGGAGGCACCGGTGCCGCCATCGTCATCACCGCTGAAAAAATCTCGGGATCCTTTGACAAAAATACCGTTGGAGAGTATACTCTTACATTGACAGACGGCGCATTCTCCGACACCTTCACGGTTGTCGTTGAAGAACTTCCCGCCATTGAACCTCTTGGAAGCACTCCAGGAAACCATTTTGGAAACAACTCCGGATGGGGAAATTTCTACACCGTTTTCAATTCCCCTGACATTTCTCACTATTTGAATCTTCATGAGGAAGCCCTGCAACAAGTCTTGGATCATGTCACTGTGGCAGGCCGTCATGACGTCATCAGTTCGATCAAGAACCTCGGTGGCGGTCGCTATGAATTTTGGTTTGCCCCCGGATTTGTGCTTCATGCCGGCGATAAAGTCGTTCTCCAAGCCGGAATGGGACTGTGGCAGTATGAGGGAGGTTCCATCGACGGAGGTCATGAAGGCTCCGGCGGGGAATTTGTTGTCATCGGCGAACTGAAGTCCGATGTCACCTATGTTTATAACGGTTCGACCTGGGAAGTATGGACTGCCGATCCGACCGATTTCTCGCTCACTTCCGATGTTTCCTTCGTCAGCATCGGTGCGACCTTGACCTTGGAATGGGCCGTCACTCCCGTCGGAACCTATGGAACCCCCGTCTTCGCCTCTTCCGACGACTCGATCGCCAGTGTCAATGAATTCGGCGTCGTCACCGGTCATCTCGAAGGTGTCGTCACGATCACCGCGACCATCGGAGCCGTGGAAAAAACGATGGAAATCACCGTCAATCCCGCTCTTGCCGTCGAAGGAATCGAATTGCTGGATACCTACAACGTCTATTACGTCCCGTTGAACGCCGCCGCGTTCACGCCGGTGTTCACCTCCGCCCGGTTGATCTTCGTCGGCGGTTCCTTCAGCCCCGCTTTCACGATTTCCGCCGAAGATTATGTCGTCTCCGCGTTGAACACCGCGGTGGCCGGAGATCTGGAACTGACGGTCACCATCACCTACAATGAAATCGAATATGAAACCACGATTCCCGTCCGCGTGTATGAATACGTCAACCAACGCGTCACCGAAGTGGCCATCGTCGATTGGTTCATCTACTCCGTTTTCATCCAAATGCCGAACACCAGCGCCAATGAAGCCAACATCACCAACGGCGCCTTGATGCCCGGAACCTTGGAACACCTGATTTACGAACGCGCCGACGGAACCGAAATTACCATGCAGGGATTCTATATGCTTGGGGCGAACCTTGCGATTTTCCCCTCGTTCCTGTATGATAACGGAACGCCGATCATCACCGCCGAAAACTATCATGAGTATTACCTGGAAGGCGACATGATCACGCTCGAAGAAGGCATGCCGATTTACCGTTGGACCGGCGGAATGATCGCCACCGAAACGGACAACCATGCCATGGACCCGGGAACCGGCGAAGTCGTCGTGGACGGATACATCGCCGAAACCGTCCGGTATCGTTACAATGGCAACGTCTGGGGCATCTATGTCGAATACGAAGACATCGAAGCCGATGATACGACCATCGATATGCAAATCGGTCAAAACCGGACCACGGGAATTTCCCGCGTCCCGGAAAACGCCACCACCGGAACCTTCACCTATGAATCTTCCGATGACACGATCGTCACCGTCACCGAAAACGGAATTCTTCAAGCCTTGAAAGCGGGCGTCGCGACGATTACCGTCACCTTGTCCGATGCCAGCCGCCCGAACGATACCAAAACCGTGACCTTGACCGTCACCGTCAGTGATTACATCGACGGCATCCGTTTTGACGGACCTGCCGAAGTCAAACAAGGAAAAGAATTGGATTTGTCCGATCTCGCCGCCAAAGTGTTGTGGAAGAGCGGAACCCTCGGAGCTGACGTCGATTTGAGCAATGCCGTCCTCGTCGGATTGGATACCTCCGTATTGGGAGAACAAAACGTTGTCGTCCGCGTCATGATCGGCGGCGTTCAATACTCGGGACAATTAGTCGTCAATGTCGTCAAAGACAACGTCGGCGTCAAGATTGCCATCGGATCCGCCATCGGCGCGGTGGTCATCGGGGCCGCAGCCCTCCTGTACTTCCTCGTCATCAAAAAGAAAATCGTCTAACCAATGCCCACCGGGAATGAAGATTGCCGGATGATCGTCCGGCAATCTTCTTCCTCACTTAAAGGAGAACGACCCCATGTATATAATCGACCAATTGAAAACCGAATATCAAATAAATCCCATTGGAATCGTGGCCGAACATCCGCGATTTTCTTGGACCTACCAGCCCGGGGACCGCATTGTTCAAGCATCGTACCGTATCCTTGTCGCTTCCCGAATCGAAAATTTGGAACCCGGGAAAGCCGATTTGTGGGATTCCGGACGCATTCTCTCGGATGCGATGATCGGAATCGAGTATCAAGGAAAACCGTTGGTTTCCCGCGAGCTTTGTTTTGTCTCGTTGCTCGTCGAAAGCACCGCCGGGGAAAAGGATTCGCATTCCGGCACGTTTGAAATGGGACTGAAATCCGCTTCCGATTTTCATGGACGTTGGGTTTCGATTCCCAGCAATTTTCAAGGATCCACCTTGTATTTCCGTAAAAAATTGACGGTACCGACCGAAAAATTGGTTCGTGCCCGGGCTTATATTTGCGGGATCGGGTATCATGAATTCTATGTCAACGGAAAGAAAGTCGGCGACAAGGTCATGAATCCCGGCGTTACCGATTACGCCAAAACGCTTCTTTACGATGTGTACGACCTGAAGAACTACTTGGAGGACCGCGACAACGTCGTGGGCGTCGAAGTCGGTTACGGGTGGTTGGGCTCGCGGAAAATGTTGGCGCAATTTTACTTTGACTATGAAGATGGTTCGACGATCGAAGACCACTCCGATTGCAACCATGGCTGGTGGGTTACGGGGAGTCCCGTCGTCGACAACAGCATATATGGCGGGGAAATTTATGATGCCCGCCAAGAAGACCGCTTTTTGCCTACGTGGTCCCATCGCGACTTTGAACCGGCGTGGGACAACGGATGGATGTACACGATCCTGACGCAACCTCCTTTGGGCACCCTTCGTCCGCAGTTGGTGGAACCGATCCGGATCATCCGGGAATTCCACTTCAAATCCCGCACCGCGTTATCTCCCAACGTCTTTGTCTTCGATATCGGGCAAAACATGGCCGGATGGGTCAAAATCACCGTTCAAGGCGAACGGGGAGCCCGCATCAATCTGAAATTCGCCGAAGGCCTGTGCCCCGACGGATCGGCGAATCAGCTGAACCTTCGCAGCGCCGCCTGTAAGGACGCCTACATCCTCAAAGGGGAAGGCATCGAAACCTGGGCTCCGCGGTTCACCTATCACGGATTCCAATATGTCGAAGTGGAAATCATCGGGGAAGCGGAGATTTTGAATTTGGTCGGACAACACGTCCATTCCGACGTTCAAGCGGTCGGATCCTTCGAATGTTCCGACGCCGATTTGAACCAACTGCACAAAAATGCCGTCATCACCGAAGAAAACAACCTGCATTCGATCATGACCGACTGTCCGCAACGCGACGAGCGCTTCGGATGGCTGAACGACCTTTCCTCCCGGACCTACCAAACGGTGTACAACTTCCGGATGGATCGTTTCTTCCCGAAAGTGGCGCTCGACATTGAAGAAACCCAAAACGCCCAAGGGGCGATCGCCGACACCGCGCCCTATTACACCGGCGGGCAACCCGCCGACGTGACCTCGGTCTCCTATCTGCTTTTGGCCCTCCATTCCTTCCATTATTACGGCGATTTGGCCGTGGCCAAGGATCGGTATGAAGGGTTCAAACGTTGGGTCGAGTATCTCTTGACGCGTCAAACCGGCTACATCATGGAATATTACTATTATGCGGACTGGGTCGCCCCGGCCGGATTCCCCGACGTCAAAACCAATGATTTGTACGTTTCCACTTTGTTTTTGAATTGGCATTTGAACATCCTCTCCCGGTTGGCGCAGCTGATCGGTCGGGAAGACGATCACCGCCGATATGCCAAAATGGCGGAGGAATCGCGTCAAGCGATCAACGCCACGTATTACCATCCGGAAACCGGAAATTACGGAACCGGAACGCAAACCGAAAACGCGATGGCGATGAACCTGGGAATCCCGGAAGCGGGAGAACGGGCCAAAATCGCCGAAAACGTCGCCAAAAACATCACGGCTCACGGCGTTCATTCCACGTGTGGAAACCAAGGGTACCGACATCTCTTTTATTCGATGTCGGAAGAAGGATACATCGATTTGCTGATCCAAATGATCAAAAACCCGGAATACCCGGGATGGGGCTACATGCTTGCCTGCGGAGCCACCACGGTGTGGGAACGGTGGGAAAGCAAGATGGAAAACATCATGCACTCCTTCGATCACCCGATGTTCGGAAGCTATGACGCCTGGTTCTATCGGTATTTCGCCGGGATCCGGATCGGCGATGATTTCGGGGCCAAGAACCTTACCATTCAGCCCATCCTCCCCTCCACCATCGACTTCGTGCGTTGCTCCTATGATTCCGTCCGGGGAAAAATCACTTCCGATTGGACGAAGACGCCCGATGGGGTCCGCCACACGATCGTCATTCCGCCCAACACCCAAGCTACGCTCATTCTTCCGAATCCCATCGCCGCCCTTTGGGGACCCGTGGATTCCCCCTTGTCGCTCGTGGGGAAAACCCGTTTCGTCGCCGGATCCGGAACTTATATCATTGATACCAAGGAGAACTAATTATGGACCATTCGATCAAAACCGCTTATGAACAAGCCAAAGTCGTGTTCGCCCGTCACGGAGTCGACACGGACAAAGCCCTCGAACAATTCCACTCCATTCCCGTCAGTCTGCACTGCTGGGCGGGAGACGACATCAAGGGATTCGAAGGATTGGGGAGCGTCGAAAGTCAAAACGTCGTGACCGGTTCGTACCCCTACGCCGCCCGTACGGGTGACGAACTTCGGGGAGACATCGATTTCGCTTTTTCCCTTTCGCCGTTGAAACACAAGGTGAATCTGCACTCGATGTACGCCGAACGGCAAAATCCCCGGAACGACCTGAATGTGGAAGACTTCCGTAAGTGGATCGATTGGGCCAAAGCCAAAGGATACGGATTGGATTACAACACCAGCTATTTCACCCATCCGATGATGAACAACGGGTTTTCGTTGGCCTCCGATGACCCGAAGACCCGCGCGTATTGGGTGAAAGCTGGGCTCGATTCCCGGAAAATTTCCGTAGCGATTGGGAAAGAACTCGGACAAAAATGTTATAATAACATTTGGATTCCCGACGGATTCAAGGATCTTCCCGCCAATCGGCTGAAATATCGCCGGCTGCTCACGGAAAGCCTCGATCAAATTTTTGCCACCCCCTACACACCGGAAGAACAAAAATATGCCTGTGACGTTTTGGAAGGCAAATTGTTCGGGATCGGCACCGAGAGTTTCGTCGTCGGTTCCCATGATTTCTATTTGGGATACGCCATCAAGAACCATGTCGGCGTCTGCATGGACATGGGTCATTACCATCCGGATGAGAGCGTCGCCGACAAGCTGTCCGCCGTCCGTCCGTTCATCAAGGATTTGATGCTGCACGTTTCCCGCGGTCTGCATTGGGACAGCGATCATGTGGTGATTCAAGATGATCGCCTCCAAGCGGTGATGACCGAATTGAAGCGCGGCGGGTTTTATGACAGCGTCGCCATCGGCCTCGATTTCTTCGACGCCTCGATCAACCGGGTCACCGGGTGGGCGATTGGCTTGCGCGCCACCGCGAAGGCGATTTTGACCTCGCTGTTGGAACCGACCGGGTTGCTCGAAGGGGCCGAAGCGGCGAATAATCTCTCCCGCCGTCTGTTTTTGACGGAAGAAGCCAAAAACCTTCCCGTTCAAGCGGTGTGGGAATACCTGCTCGCTTCCGCGCAAGTCCCCATCGGACTGGATGCGATCGAGCAC
>JAKLGB010000109.1:275-2682 GCA_022710895.1 Bacillota bacterium | reverse complement strand
GGGTAAACAATCAAGGAATCCCGTCCTCACGGTGAAAGGCCTCGAAGAAACCAAATCAACTTTCGGAATCATTGAGGATCTTTCTCTTGGTTGATAGGGAGGCCTTGATCGAACGTGAGAATTTCCATCCCCCAAAAAAAACCGAAATATGCAGGCAAATGCCGTTGATATCCTCGGGGATTGATATATAATAAAGATTAGGGATGACGGTTTACCGGAGTCCCTTTGCCAAAGGAGGTTCACTCATGCAAAATCTGGATTTTGCTTTATACTTCAACCTCGCCTTTTTCGGCATCATCGGCCTCGGGGTCCTCGTGGGACTGGCCCGGGGAATGAAAAAATCGTTGTTTACTTTCGTCACCATGCTGATCTTCTACGTCGTATTCTTTTTGACCGTCGATGCCGTCGTTGGCGCCTTGTGGACGATGGAAATTCCCCAACTCGGGCAATGGCTCGGTTCCTTGGACGGTGCTTTTTCGGGAGTCACTTCGGTTTCCGGCGCCGTTCCCGTGGCCATTTCTACGTACCTTGCCGACACGATCGATCCGTCCTTGTTGTCTGAACAGGCATTGGGTTTGGTTGCCGGCATCGGCATCTTCGTTTTGAAGATCGTTTATACGATCCTGTATTTCACCGTCATTCTCGTGATCTACAAGCTTTTGACGGGTTTAATCCGCATCCTCTTTTTCGGAAATCGGAAAGGCGCATCCAAAAATGCGGGATTCGGAGCGTTATTCGGTTTGGCCAACGGCGTGATGGCCCTTTTCGTGTTTCTTATCATATTGGGAGGGGTCATGAGCGTTGCCCAAAGTCTGCTGACCTTGATGCCGGAAGAAACCCCGACCGAAGTGGAACTGGCAATGCCCCGACACGACCTGTATCAGGCGGGGTATTCCGTCATTCCCCTGGCAGGAGAAGATCCCGACGGAGAACCCGGGTCTTTGGCGGAGGCGGTGGCATCGCTGGTGCCGATGGTCGAAGCCTTCAACGCCAACGTTTTGGTCCAAGCGGCCGGGTTGATTACCGTTCCCAACGAATCCCAAACGATGGAAGTGCCTCTCAACCTCTATCTGTTTGACCTCGTCGGATCCTTTGCTTTCAATGGCCAAAAAGTGGCTTTGCGCAATGAATTGGCGGTGTTTGCGGCTGCGGCCCAAATCATCATCGATTCAGAGTTTTCGGTCAACGGCGACTTGGCCAAACTTCAAGGCGATGAAGTCCGCGAAGTGATTCAGTTGCTTGCCGCTTCCGATTTCGTGGTGGGGGCTTTACCCTTGGGGATTGAAATCGCCGCGGACCATTTTGATGTCGACTTGAATGTCACCTCCGAAGATCTGGCCGCGATTCCGTGGCGAGAGGAATTGCTCGAGCTCGGAACGATCGCCGGAGCCATCCTCGACATCTTGAATGCCCAAGAGGCGGGATCCGAAACCATCACCATCCAAGGCGATGACATCCGCGATCTGTTTGATTCGATGGGCAATTCCGATTTGGTTTTGTTGGTGGCGGAAGCCTTCCTCGAACCGTGGCTATCGGATCCCAATAACGAAGTTTCGACTTTCTTGACAATTCCTGCCAACATCGATTGGCAAACCGAATTTCCCGCAATCGGGCATGCCCTCGGAGCCATTTTTGACGAATCCGGTTCCTTTGTCCTCAATGATCTGGGATTGAATGCCATCGTCAATCTTTCCGATACCACCATCGATCTGTTGTTCGAATCGCGGATCCTTGTGGCGACGATTTCCACACTGCTGACGGGACAGGCGTTGTCCGACGATATGAACCTCGTCGTTCCGGATGCTGTATTCGACATTGATGGCTATTTGGTCAAAGCCGAGTTGTCCGCGTTGGCGCGTTCCATCAAGTTGCTAGCAACGACGGTGACTTGCCCGGTGGAAGAACCCGATTGCGAACAAACCACCTTTTCGCCCGAACGGATTTTGACGCTTTCGGAAACGGATGTGGACACATTATTATCTTCGCAGATTTTGGCCGCAACGATGGGAAAAAAGATTATTGACCTCGCCGCGACGTTCGTCATCCCCGACGAAGTCGTGGATTCCGTTGTCGTCGACGGACTATCCGTCGATCTCGTCGATGCGAACGAGATCAAAGCCGTATTCATGGCCTTGATGGCCCTGGGGTCCGAGGGCTTCGACACGGTCAGTTTTGACGCCGGCATCCTCGGTTCTTTGGAATCGGAATCGGTTCCGGGAACATTGGACCACGACAAACTCGACACCTTATTCGATTCCCAGATTCTTTACGCCACCTTCTCCAAAATGCTCATCGACCTGACCGGGGACCAAAGCGTATTGGTGGTTCCCGAGTTGGATTTTTACAACACCCCGGTTTATGTAAAAATCCAACTCGGGAACCACCAATACGCTTTGGTCCCCGGTCA
>JAKLGB010000109.1:0-265 GCA_022710895.1 Bacillota bacterium | reverse complement strand
TTCCGGAAGATCAATTGATTTCCAAAAACGAATTGATCAGTGTCTTGGACGCTTTGTTTGCGATGGGCGTCGATGATTTCGGTTCTTTGGGAACTCTGGATCCGGGATGGATTCTGGATAACATCGACGTCATGCTCGATTCCGCGATTCTTCATGCGACGATTTCCGATTGGCTGCTCGAAGGCACCGAAGGCGTCCTAATCATTCCGGATGCCGATGCTTTGGCCAATCCGATCCGCGTGACGAGAGGAACCGTGACTTTCGT
>JAKLGB010000108.1 GCA_022710895.1 Bacillota bacterium | reverse complement strand
TCTTTGTGCTCGACGCCGAAACGCTGTTCTTCGTCGATGATCAACAAACCCAAATCCTTAAATAGGACATCGTTGCTTAAAATACGGTGAGTTCCGATCAATACATCCAGCAACCCCGTCCGCAGTTTTTCCAAGACGCCTTTTTGTTCTGAACGAGTGACGAAACGATTCAACAAGCCTACATTGATTCCATATTTTTCCATCCTCGCCCGGAAAGTATGGAAATGCTGGCGAGACAAGACCGTCGTCGGGGCCAGATAGGCCACTTGCTTGTTGCTCATGACCGCTTTGAAAGCCGCTCGCAAAGCGACCTCGGTTTTTCCAAATCCCACGTCACCGCAAAGAAGGCGATCCATCGGCCGGCCCAATTCCATATCTCTTTTAACCTCGTCGACCGCTTTCAGTTGATCGGGGGTCTCTTCATATTCGAAATCGGCTTCAAATTCCGCCTGGAGGCTATGATCGGGCAAAAAGGCATATCCCTGACTTTTTTCTCGAGAAGCATACAGGGCAATCAATTTGTCGGCGATGTCTTTGACTTTGGCCCGAACACGTTGCTTGGTTTTCGCCCAATCCGTGCCTCCCAATTTCGACAACTTGGGTTCAAAGCCTTCGCTTCCCGCGTACTTTTGGATTTGTTGCACCGCATCGATGGGAATATACAGTTTATCGCCATCACGATATTCAATATGAATATAATCGTTTTTGGTCGTCCCTAATTCCATGGTGGTGATGGCTAAAAATTTCCCGATTCCATAATCATAATGAACGACGTAATCCCCCGGTTTCAAATCATTGACGGAGGCCAATCGCTTGGTGTTCTGATATACCGAAACATACTTTCCCCGACGAATCGGGGGTTGTTTTTTGGCCAAAGCTCGCTCGGTGATCACAACCAAACCCGAATCCGCCAAGTCCAAATCCACGAAACTTTCGGAAACAATGACGTTGATTGCTTTTTCGAACAACCCGTCATTCGCACCCAAAAGGTGATAGGGGAGTTGTTCTTCCTCCAACCAATCGGTTAAGTTTTCCCTCACTTTCGCATTTCTCATTGCCAGCAAAACCGTGGTTCGCCTCAAATACCCCGTCAGGTCTTTTCGCAAAAGCGAGAAGTCACCTTCATATCGCGCGGGCTCTCGGTGATGCATCCGGATCGTAAAATCGAAATCGACGGGGTATTGGTGATCCAAATAATCGAAACAAACCCAATGATCCGCTTTCAGTCCGTCCAAATTCTGTAACATGGTAAATCCCATTCGGGCATAATCGTTGGTAGAAAGATACCAATCCGCGATTTCGCGCTTCATCAATTCGTATTGATCCAAAACCCGCGTGAAATCGACGAAGAATAAGCTTTTTTCTTCCATCAAGTTTAACAACGTCGATTCGTGGCCGGTCAAAAAAGGGATATATCGCCCCAGGCGATCCAATTCCTCGTGTGCGGATAACGAATCGCGATCCTTCTGAATCTTTGCCAAAGCTGCCGGAGAAAAATCTCCGTTCTGGATTTTTTCGTCAATGATGTGAATCAGAGTGTCCAGTTCCTTGTCATCATAGAAAAACTCATACATCGGAAAAACGCGGATCGAAATCACCGCGCGGATCGACCTCTGAGTTTCGATGTCAAACGCTTTGACCGTTTCCAAGGTGTCCCCAAAAAAATCGAGTCGGTATGGTTCGGAAGCGTTCAAGGGAAACAAATCCAATATCCCCCCACGGACGCTGAAATCACCGGGTTTTTCGACGGTATATTCGCGCTTGAACCCATATTCCACAAGCGTTTTGGCTAAGCGGTCCATCTCATAATCATGCCCGGCAATCAACTCTAAAACGGCCTTTTTCCATCGTTCTCTCGGCATTTGGGGTTTTAGCAATCCCGCGGTATGGGTGATGACAACCTGCCTTTTTCCTTCCAATATGTCACGGATGGTGTTGATGCGTTCCATCTTGAATTCGTGAGAACTGACAAGCATCTCGCTCGTTATGAATTCGTCTTGCGGGAAAAACGCCAAAGCGTCTTCGGGCATCGAGGCGGAAAGACGATCATAAAGCAATTGAGCTTTGTATAGGTTGGGAGTGACGACGACCAAAGAAGCCGTGGTTGTCCTCCACGCTTCCTGAATGGCGGTCCATGCGATTTCTTCAGAGGCCTCTTTCCAAATCACCGAGGATCCTTTTTTCGACAATGCTTCCCCGAATATTCGGAATTCTTCGGTTTTTTGCAGAAAATCAAGCACTTGATTCATCGCGGGTCTCCTAACGCGCCGATGGCGAGTCTCATCGACTCGCCGGGGTATATGCGCTTTTTTTGTTCATTATTATTCCGATTCGGGCAGGTTTTTCTGACCCGATAATCAGCTTTTCTTCTTTTGAATCGAGAAGGAAATCGGCAGAACCAATCCTAAAGGGACAAACCGCAAAAAGAAGCGAAGCAGCTTCATTCCCCATCCGGGAATGATGGTCGGCCGCCTCCGCATTAGGCCTCGGACGGCAATGGCGGCACAGCGGTCAGCGCTGAGCCCCTTGAGTCCGATTGTGCCCCCGGCGGCGGCGGAAAAATTCGTATCCACCGGTCCCGGACACAAGGACAATACTCGGATCGCTTTTTTGCCCTTTCGCAACTCATAATCAACCGCGCGGCTGAAACTGAAAACATAGGCTTTGGTAGCTGCGTAAGCCGCTAAGCGCGGCGAGGGAATAAAACCCGCCATGCTGGCAACGTTGAGAATGACCCCTTGGTTCATCG
>JAKLGB010000107.1 GCA_022710895.1 Bacillota bacterium | reverse complement strand
TGGTGACCCGCAGGCGACTTGAACGCCTGACCCTTTGATTAAAAGTCAAATGCTCTACCGGCTGAGCTAGCGGGTCACACGATTGGCTGGGCTAGGTAGATTTGAACTACCGGTGATGGAGTCAAAGTCCATTGCCTTAACCACTTGGCTATAGCCCAATGAAATGGGGCGATTGATGGGGCTCGAACCCACGGATGCCGGAGCCACAATCCGGAGCGTTAACCAACTTCGCCACAACCGCCATGAATCATTGTACGCAAAAGGGCATCTTTTGCGCACCTATTAGTTTACTAAAATCATATGGGAAAGTCAAGCGTTTTTCTTCGTTCCCAAACGAAAAGCGGGAAATGAAAAGGCGGCGGGAAAACATTCCCCGCCGTCGTTTTTTTCTGCTTTTTGTTTGTCTTTCATTCGCCCAAGATGGCGAATCCGAATCCTTGATCTCCCAAATGCACATAGAATACCGGGCTAAGGTAATCCGTCACCCGGACGATGGCATGGGGGACCGCTTCATGAATGGCCTCAACCATTTTTTGGGCCCAATCCGCTCGGTTGATGGTGATGACATCGATATAAATGGTCTTGTGATTTTGGGCAAAAGTTTTGATCTTCCCCATGAAATGTTCGAAACAACCGTTGTTGGTCCGTTCTTTCTTGGCCAATTCCAGTTTCCCGCCGTTCATCTCGATAATCGGCTTGATCCGCAGAACCATTCCCAAGAGCGCAGAAACGATGCCCAATCTTCCGCCTTTGAAGAGATTCATCAGGTTGGAAAGAGTAAACATCAAGGTCGCATCTTTGAACGTGGATTCGTATTTGACCAAAAGATCGGAAAAGGAGATATGGTTTTCGATTGCTTCGCACAACAGCCCCACTCCCAATGCCACCCCGAAGGAAGCCACTTTGGGAGACCGGACTTCGATCTCCAACGGAAAATCGATCATCGTTTTGGCAATCGTGGCGGATTGATAGGTGCCGCTGATGGCGGAGGACAAGACGACGACCAGAACGTGGGTATAGCCTTCGCGGTGAAACTGCTCATACCGCTCCAAAAACGTCCCGGGGGACGGTTGGCTCGTGGACATCTTCCGGGTGCTGTGAAGTTTTTCCAACATCACTTCTTTGGGTAATTGGTGTTCTTCGTACTCCGTTCCGTCCAAAATCACTTTCAGGTCGGCGACTTTGACAAACGGATGGGAAAGGATGTCGGGACGGGTCAGACTGGTGCTGTCGATCAAAAGTCCGATTTTTTCATTCATTTCAAGTTTCCCTTTCTGATATCGATCGTGGATTCAACGAAAAAAGGCTCCCTGTTTTCGATGAATCCGAAGATGGCATAACTACTATGTCACACATAATACTTTATCATAAAAGGAAAGACTGTGTCAACGAGAATACTGTGGAGATTTTGTGAAGAAAAGAATGGCGCGCCGCAGCGCGCCATTCCAAGGTTCTATGCCGGTTTCTTGTGTTCTTCGATGATCTTCGAAGCGATATTGGCCGGAACTTCTTCATAACGAAGGAAAGTACGAGTGAAAGTTCCCGATCCCTGAGTCATGGCTTTCAGATCGATGGTATATTTGGTGATTTCGGCTTCGGGGACTTCGGCGATGACTTTCTGATAGCCTTCATCGGCGGGTTCCATGCCGAGGACACGGCCGCGGCGCTTATTGATGTCGCCCAAAACGTCGCCCAGGTAATTGTCTTTGATTGTGATTTCCGCACGGTAGATGGGTTCAAGAATGATTGGCTTGGCCTTCGGGCAAGCTTCTTTCCACGCGGCCGAAGCGGCCATCTTGAAGGCCATTTCGTTGGAATCGACGGGATGGTATTTGCCATCGGTGAGGATACCTTTGACGTTGATGACGGGGAAACCGGCGAGGAGCCCATGTTCCAAGGCATCTTGAAGACCCTTGTCGACGGCGGGGAAGTAGTTCCGCGGAACGGCACCCCCGAAGACTTCTTCGGTGAATTCGTAATCCTTGTCGGGGAGCGGTTCGAAACGCATGACGACGACGCCGTAGTATCCGGATCCCCCGGATTGCTTGATGTATTTGCCTTCGGCGCTGGCGGTGCCTTTGATCGTTTCGCGATAGACGATTTCCTGATCCAGGGTTTCAACGTCGACTTTGAACATGTTCTTCATCCGATCGAGGATGAAGCCGATGTGAATGTTCCCTTGTCCCCCGATCAACAGTTGGCTGGTTTCCTTGTTCCGACGGATTTCGAAAGTGCCGTCTTCGATCTGCAGTTTGGACAAAGCGTTGGACAATTTGTCTTCATCGGCTTTGTTCTTCGGACGGATGGCGACATACATCGTCGGGTTCGGAGTTTGCGGTTTATCGTAGATGATCGGATTCTTTTTGTCGGAGAGGGTGGTGCCCGAAACGACTTTGTTCATCTTCGCCACGGCGCAGATGTCGCCGGCATGGACGACTTCGCAGGGGATCTGGGTTTTTCCTTGCAGGAAGAACACCTGGTTGACCTTTTCGCCGTCGGGATTGCTGGAAACCGCCAATTCCTGGTCTTTGCGAAGCGTTCCGGATTTGACGATCATCAGATTGATCGTCCCGACGAACGGGTCGATCATCGTTTTGAAGACGAACGCGGAGAACGGTTCGTCATCGGCGATCCGGCGGGAAATTTTGTCTTCCGATCCCGGTTTCGATCCTTGGGCGGCTTCCATGTCGGCGGAAGCGGGGAAATATTCGCGGATCATATGGAGAAGCGTCAACGGGCCGATGTCCTTGG
>JAKLGB010000106.1 GCA_022710895.1 Bacillota bacterium | reverse complement strand
CCGAGAGAAAAGGCGCGTAGGTATTCGATGGTTTGCAACCGCGGCAACAGTTTTTTTGCCAACGAGCGGGTTTCGATTTGTCCATGATCGACGGTGCAGCCGTTAACCGGAAAGATCGATCCCCCCAATGCCAACGTGATTTCGTCATGATCGAGCATCGATGACATCAGTTTTAAGAGCGAATCCGATTCCAGAAGCGAATCGGCGTCGATTCCGCACAAGTATTCGTTTTTCGAAAAGTTGATTCCGACGTTCAACGCGTCCGCTTTACCACCATTCATCTTATCAATGACGGTCAGATTCGGATAATCTTTGTTTTGGTAGACGGCAAGAACCGGACGGGTTTTGAGCGGTCCTTCCGCCCGGCGGTTCTTCCGTTCTAAACCGAAATCGTTGATCAGGCGTTCCAAAGTCCCGTCCTTGGAGCCGTCGTTGACCACAATGACTTCGAAATCGGGATAATTCAGATTGAGAAGGGACCGGACGCTTTCGACGATGGAAATTTCCTCGTTATATGCCGGGGCGATGATCGAGATCGAAGGAAGCATTCCTTTCTCAAAAAGCATCGATTGGCTTTTGATCGACCATAACCGGGCTTGAGAAAGCGCCCCGTGGGCGGAAAGCACGGCCAAGATCAAGTAAACGGCGTTGATGGAAAGAAAGTAGAAAATGAAAATCTCATTCAAAAGAATGATATATTCGCGCGCCAGTTCCCAAAATGTCATTGATCCGTACAAAGGAATGGCAGCGATCGCAAATGTGATCGGAAACAACAGAAATGAGCCGATGAGAATGTTTCGCACCCATACGGTTTTCCGACGTTCCGGATGACCGGAAGGCCGTTCTACCGGAGGCTTTTTTCGCCGGGGATATCCGAACTTGGTGAAAATTTTCGGTTCGAGGAAGTCGTTCATTCCGTCGAGAAACTCAGAAAAATCCGGAATTAGCGTTTGCAGGCGATCGATCAGAACCGCTTCCACTTCCCGGTTTTTGTTCCGGTTGAGAAAGCCGATGATTTCCGGGCCCTCACCGGCAGATAGAATTCGACGCAAATCCGCCAAAGCCCGCGAATCGGGTAGCGGATGCAGTTTCATCATTAGGTAATCAATGCGAGTGGCAAGGACGCGTTCGACTGTCTTCGCCACGGGATCCGGCAATTCGCTCCGGCTCCAATCCACAAGCCGATCGAAAAACAGACGGTTCGAATCCATGATCTGAACCGCGGTTTCCACCCGAACCGAGTCTTCGGGGGATCCCTCCGCTCCTGAAAGGAGAGTTTGCATCTGTTCGAATGTTTTCGTTCGCGCCAACGAGCGGATGGCGATTCGGACGACCTCTCTGTCCGGAGAATGCAGATACCGGTCGGATGATAAATCCATTCCGTAGATTTCCGAAAGAACGGTCAGGATTCGATGGTAGAAACGCAGAACGCGAACAGGCTTCATTTGTCGGAATGCAGGATGAAGTCGACCTTCCAAATGCTCCTCGACGTTAACCAGTTCATCCAGGAGCGGTTGGCGGAAATCCTCTCTGAAAACACCCCCGGCGAGATCGACGAATAGTTCTTTGATTTCCACTTCGGGACGACGATAGATGTCCGGAAAATGGCTGGAGGAGGACAAAAGGTAGGTTTTGAGGATTTCGATCAACCGCGATTGATAAAACCTTCGGCTGCCGACCACGCTTTCCAACATTTCTGAAAGCGCATATTGATCGATATGATTCTTCAGCGCATTGATCAGGTACAGTTTAACGTGTTCAAGGGGTTCTTTCCTAAGTCGCTGGATCAAGGCGATTCGGACCTCCGTCGTGAGAAAATAGGAGAGGAAGAAAATCGCTCTTTTCCGGCGAAAAACTGATTTTGAAGCGAGTTCGCGACGGAACCGAACGATCATTCCCATCTGCTCAAAATCCTGTAAAGCCCGGTCTTTTTGATCTTCTGACAACCGTACCTGTTCGGACAAACGGACGAATTCACGCATCAACTCGAGTCCGGATCCGTGCAGTGGAGTATCGGTTACCCGAAAATAACGTTCAATCAACTGATCTTGCAACAACCGGGATTGGGACCCCCGGTGGCGGAGGCGGGTTTTGTTAAGGAGCACCCAGATCATCAGGATTACTTCAAACCCCAAAAGCGAAAAGAGTAGCCAGGCAATCACTTGAACGGGGGACATGTCAATGCCCCCCCTTTTTCATTGCTCGACGGATTTGACCAATCAGTTCATCAAAGATGACCGGTTTTTGCAGGACAAGGTCAATTCCCAACTGATTGGCCCTTCGGACGATGTCGGCGGTTTTGTTATAGGTCAGTAGCCAAAATGGGGTATTGGCGTTGGGGGTGCTTTGATTCAAATTCTGTTTCAGCAACATTCCGTCCATCTTCGGGATCGTTCGATCAACGATGATGGCATCAAACGGGGCATCTTTCGCCATTTCCCACGCCGCCAGACCGTCTTTGGCAGTCTTGACTTCGAAGTTCTCGTTAAAAAACAAGGATTCGAGCAATCGAAGGTTGATTTCTTCCCCATCCGCTACCAAGAGGCGTCCGTACTTGTTTTTTTCGATCGGCGTCGTCTCATCAACAAAAGCACCGACCTTGCGAACGGCGGATTTGGTGCGACTCTCTCCTACCGCAATCATTTTTTCAGCCAAAGACTCGGATGCGGCGATAAATTCCTTTGAACGGACCACAGCCACCGACAGAGTGATCGGTTCCAAGAACAATTCGGAATTTTTCGCCGCGTTTTGGATGGTACGTGCGAAGGAGGCGGGAATGCGATCGCTCCCATCCATGACCAAGACGATGTATCCAGGACCGTT
>JAKLGB010000105.1 GCA_022710895.1 Bacillota bacterium | reverse complement strand
CGATCGAAGGCGATTTCGCCTTCTCCGGCGATCAGAAAGTCGAAATCGGGGTTGGACAAAAAAAAGTCGGGATCGTGAGATACTTCGGGACCGCCGATGACGATCGTCGGGTTTCCCAGTTCTTTGAGCGAATGGGCGAGGGACTCGACCCTTCGGATGTTCCACAGATAGCAGGAGAAACCGATGAGGTCGGGTCGGGCTTTTGTCAAGACTTCCGTCATATGCCGGTCGGTGTCTTTGATGGTGAATTCAAAGAGCTCGGAAGGAACCGAGCAATTGGCCTGCAGATAACGGATGGCCATGTTCGTATGGATGAATTTGGTGTCGATCGATACCAATGCGATTTTCACGGATATCACCAAATCTATTGTAGCAGATGGTCGGGGATTATTCCAAACATATTTGGCCCTCAGCCGGATTATGATATACTAGTAAAGGTGGTGATGCAGAATGGATCGATTCAAATTGGTTTCCGATTTTCAGCCTACCGGCGATCAGCCGAAGGCGATCGCGCAACTGACCGATAACCTGAATGCGGGAGTTCCCGCCCAGGTGCTTTTGGGTGCGACGGGCACCGGGAAAACGTTCACGATATCCCATGTCATCGCCAACGCGAACCGTCCGGTTCTGGTATTGGCCCATAATAAAACCCTTGCGGGGCAATTATACAACGAATTCAAGACGTTCTTTCCGGAAAACCGGGTGGAATACTTCATTTCCTATTATGATTATTATCAGCCCGAAGCCTATGTTCCGGGACGGGATTTATATATCGAAAAAGATGCGATGATTAACGAAGAAATCGATCAGATGCGACACGCCGCGACCTCTTCTTTGCTGGAACGTCGCGATACGATCATCATCGCTTCCGTTTCCTGCATCTATGGGATCGGCGATCCGGAAGATTATCGAAACGGCATGGTGACGCTCCGCATCAACGATGAAATCGGCCGGGATCAACTGATCCGCAAACTCGTCAACATTCTTTTCGTCCGCAACGACATCGACTTCAACCGCGGATGTTTCCGAGTCCGCGGGGATGTCGTGGAAATCCTGCCTTCCAACGAAAAAACCACCGGGATCCGCGTCGAATTCGATTTCGAAACGATCCGACGGATCCGAAAATTCCACATCGTCACCGGCGACGTTTTGGAAGACGTCCAATTGATAACCCTGTTTCCCGCCTCGCATTTTTTGACCAATCGTTCCCGGTTGGATGACGCCTTGACGCGGATCCGCGAAGAATTGATCGAACGGCTCAACGATTTCAAACGCGAGGGCAAACTGTTGGAAGCCGAACGTTTGGAACAACGCACCATGTACGATCTGGAATTGCTTCAGGAGATGGGAACGTGTCCGGGAGTGGAAAACTATTCACGCCATCTTGCCCTTCGCGGTCCGGGAGACACCCCGACGGTGCTCATCGACTTTTTCCCCAAGGATTTTTTGTTGGTCGTGGACGAATCGCACGTGACGTTGCCGCAGGTGAGAGGAATGTTCAACGGGGACCGCAACCGGAAACAGACTCTGATCGATTACGGATTCCGTCTGCCTTCCGCCTTGGATAACCGCCCTTTGAATTTTTCGGAATTTCAAAAGAAAATCGGACAGGTCATCTATTGCTCGGCGACCCCCGGAGATTACGAAGTGGAGACCGCCGGAGTGGTCGTCGAACAAATCATCCGTCCGACGGGTCTGTTGGATCCTATGGTGGATGTTCGGAAATCGGAGGGGCAAATCGACGATCTGCTTGCGGAGATCGAAACGACTTTAGCCCGGAACGAACGGGTTTTGGTCACCACCCTCACGATCAAGATGAGCGAAGACTTGACCGATTATTTGAAAAGCTTGGGATATAAGGTTGCTTATCTCCATTCGGAAGTCAAATCGTTGGAACGCTTGGAAATCCTGCGGAAATTGCGTTTGGGAACGTTCGACATCCTCGTAGGCATCAACCTTCTGCGGGAAGGCATCGATTTGCCGGAAGTCTCGTTGATCGCCATCCTCGACGCCGACAAAGAAGGATTTTTGCGCAGCGACCGTTCACTCGTCCAAATCATCGGACGTGCCGCCCGGAACGTCAACGGCCATGTCATCATGTATGGCGACAAACTGACCGAATCGATGAAATACGCCTTGGACGAAACCAACCGGAGACGTTCGATTCAATCGGCCTACAATATTCAAAACAACATTACCCCCAAAACCGTTTACAAAGCGATTCACGAATCGCTTTCAATCAAAGTCGATTCCAAGACGGGGGAGATCGATTACAAGCGGTTATCTATGAACGAAATCAAAAAGAGCATCGATATTCTTGAGCGGCAAATGCGTCAAGCCGCCAAAGATCTCGACTTTGAGCGGGCGGCCGAACTGCGCGACGTCATCATCGAAATGAAGGGTCATCTCGGATGAAGTACTTGTCATTGGCGATCTCGTTGGGCTTGACCGCAATGATCTTCTCCATGTCGCAAGCCACGGGAGAAGAATCGGCGTCGATGTCGATGACGTTGGCGCAATGGATCAGCGAACATTTCGTTCCCGCCCATTGGATCAGCCTTGATCAATTGCATCTGTTAATACGCAAGGGAGCCCATGTGGGGGAATATGCGGTTTTAGGCTTGTCGTACGCGCTCACAATCCGCCTTTTCCGGTGGCCAATGGAGATTATGATCCTTCTGGGTCTGCTCGTAGCCCTGGGGGATGAAGCCAGCCAGTGGCTGTCAGAAGGACGAGGACCGAGCTTAATCGATGCCCTCGTGTTTGATTTTTCCGGTTTCCTCCTCGGAGGAATCATCGGCCGAATAGTATTTTGCAAAATAAACGTCTCGTAAGAGACGTTTTTCATTTTCTTTAAAAAATTGGCAAAAAACACTTGCATTTTGATAAAAATATTAATATAATTAAGGTGCAAATTAAAAAAATTAAGGTAGCGCGGTGAAAATCGATGACAAATGAAATTCTTCTTCAAATATCGCAAGGATTAATGAAGCCCCGCGAAGCTTATCGGGAACTCTATCGGGTCCCC
>JAKLGB010000104.1 GCA_022710895.1 Bacillota bacterium | reverse complement strand
CGGCAGTGCCTTCGGCCCTGCTTATGTCAAAGCTGTCCGCGGACCCCTGCCGCAAATCAAGATCATGCCCACCGGCGGGGTGAGCCTCGACAACGTTTCCGAATGGATTCGTGCCGGCGTCGTCGCCGTCGGGGTGGGCGGGGAATTGACCGCTCCCGCCAAACAGGGCGATTTCGCCAAAGTCACCGCTTTGGCCAAAGCGTTTGTCGCCGCGGTCGCTCAAGCCCGCGGTTGATTCCGATTTCCGATGTTTTCCCCTTTTTGGAGGTGTTTTCCATGGCAAAAATCGTAACCTTGGGCGAGTTGATGCTCCGGCTGTCCCCTTCCGGACAGGAGCGTTTTGTCCAAGCGGATGCGTTTGATGCGGTCTATGGCGGCGGAGAAGCGAATGTCGCCGTCAGTTTGGCCCATTTCGGCCATCAAGCCTGTTTCGTCACCAAACTGCCCACGCATGAAATCGGCGAAGCCGCCCTCGGGGCCTTGCGCCGTTACGGAGTGGACACCCGGTTCATCGCCCGTGGGGGCGAACGACTGGGCATTTATTATTTGGAAACGGGTGCCAGCATGCGGCCCTCCAAAGTGATCTACGACCGGGCCGGCAGCGCGATCGCGCTGGCCAATCCCCAAGATTTCGATTGGGCGACGATCTTCGAAGGTGCCGACTGGTTCCACTGGTCGGGCATCACCCCGGCGATCTCCCCGCAAGCCGCGGAACTGGTCCGGATGGCTTGCAAAGAAGCCAAACTCCGGGGCATCAAAGTTTCCTGCGACCTCAATTACCGCAAGAAACTGTGGAGCCCCGCGCAAGCTCAAGCGGTGATGAAACCGCTGATGGCGATGGTCGACGTTTGTATCGGCAACGAAGAAGACGCCGAGTTGACCCTCGGTTTCAAACCCGCCAACACCAACGTCGCTTCCGGTCATCTGGAAGCGGAAGATTACCGGCAGATCTTTCGGGAGATGAAAGAGACCTTCGGGTTCTCCGTCATCGCCTCGACGCTGCGGGAATCGCATTCCGCGACCCACAACGGATGGAGCGCCCTGATGTTGTGCGAAGGCGAATTCTACGCTTCCAAGCATTATGACATCGACCCGATCATCGACCGGGTCGGCGGCGGGGACGCTTTCTCCGCCGGCTTGATCCACGGGTTACTGACCAAATCCCCGCAGGCGGGTTTGGAATTCGCGGTGGCTGCCAGCGCATTGAAACATACGATCCCCGGTGACTTCAATCAAGTCACCGTCAAGGAAGTCGAAGCCTTGGCGGGTGGGGATGCCTCAGGGAGGGTTCAGCGATGAAAGACAATCGTTCCGTCAACCGCATCTTGACGATTCTCGATCTGATTTCCAAACACGAAGAAGGATTGACGCTCGGCCAGATCTATCGGATGCTGGATCTGCCCAAAGCGACGGTCTATGATTTTCTGCAAACCTTGTACAAAGCCGATGCGATCTATTACAAGGATCCCCGCATCAAAAACTACGTGATCGGATCGCGGATGTTCGCGATCGGATCCGTCTACACGAAAAACTCCAACTTCATCGAAGCCGCCCAGTACGATCTCAAAGATTTTGCCAACCGCAACGGCCGGACGGTCTTTATCACCAAACGGATCAACGACAAGATCGTTTATGTTTTCAAATACCAACCGGGCAACTCCAAAATCGTGACTCCCGAAGAAATCGGCAGCGTTTCCCGCGATTTCGAACACGGTCCGATCGGACAGTGCTATGCGACCTTTGACAAGAAGGTCCAAAACCCGCAACTCCCCGCTTTTGACAAGATTCGTTCCGACCGCTACACCATCAGCAGTCTGGACGATACGTCCCATATCTGCACGATCGCCGCTCCGGTTTGGAACTTTGAAAATCGTGTTTGCGGCGTGATCGTCGCTTCCGATCTCGCCAACGGCGGGACCGGCCGCGAAGAAATCGCGCAGGAATTCCTGCGGATCGCGGAACGGATTTCCCGAAAACTGGGCTATTTGGGCGATTTTCGTGATTAAGATCGGGATCCGGGCGCATGACCTCGGCCGTTTTTCCGCCGCGGAGATGGCCCGAACGGTCCGGGCGGCCGGCTTCGACGGCTGCCAATTGGTCTTCGCCAAGGCGTTGACCGAACCGATCGACTTTCACGATCTTCTCCCGGTGAAAGCCGCTTTCGCCGAGACCCCGATTTTCATGCTGGGGGCCTATTTCAATCCCGTCCATCCCGATGAAAGCGTCCGAAAGGCCGGAATCGATTCCTTCAAAGAACATCTTTACGCCGCCAAGACGTTGGGGATTCCCTATGTCGGAACCGAAACCGGTTCGCTGATGGGTTCCCCGTGGGGTTATCTTCCCATCAACCACCGGAGGGAGACTTTCGATGCGCTGTGCGGCGTCATCGCCGATTTGGTCGAAACCGCCGAACAAGCCGATTCGTACATCGCGATCGAAGGGGCCTGGGCCCATGTCGCGTATTCCCCGCTCCTCATCCGCGAATTGCTCGACCGGGTCCAAAGTCCGCGGTTGAAAGTGACCGTCGACTTGTTTAATTTCTTGCATTTGGGCAATATCGGAACGCGAATGGAGATCCTCGAGGAGTGCCTCCGTCTGTTTTCCGAAGACATCGTCATCTGGCATTTGAAAGACTTCGTCGTCCGCGACGGACAATTGAAACAAGTGGGACTGGGACAGGGGGAAATGGATTTTCCCGCTCTCCTCGCCCGCATCGTTCGCGCCACTCCCGGAGCCGTCTTGATTTTCGAGGGCGTCACCGGAGGCGACATCGCCCCGAGTCTGGGGTTGATCCGCCGACTGATCACAAAGGAGTGATTCATTCATGACATTCGACATCCGTTACAACAACCATCCCGAAGACGCAAAAAACTACGATACCGAAACCTTGCGCCGACGGTTTTTGATCGAGCGGGTTTTCATCCCCGGCGAAAAGGGGGAAATCGGTTTTTCCTTCCCGGAAGCGGCGGCCAAGGTGACCTTCGGCGGCAAAGGTTGCATTGTCATGGGCCAGGCCAGTTACAAAGCCGATGACAGCCCCCTCCCTTTCGCCGTCTGCTG
>JAKLGB010000103.1 GCA_022710895.1 Bacillota bacterium | reverse complement strand
GCGGAAACCCTCCGGGACATGGACTGCGGCGTGACCTCCGCGGATGCCCAAGGTAAGGTCGAAGCCAGAAAAATCCTGATGATCGTGGCGAATCGTCGCGGAAGCGGCGACATCGTCAAGAAAATTTTGGAATTGGATCCCGGGGCGATGATCGTCCGCAACGACGTTTCCAGCATCGTCGGGGGACATATTCCTTCCGGAAAATCGCTTTTGAAATGATTGTAAACGCCCTCTTCGGAGGGCTTTTTTTACAAAAAAAACCGACCCCCAAGGTCGGTTAGGCGAATCTCATCGAGGAGCAGGAATGCTCTTTTTCAGGACGATCATCATTTCGGGACAAGCATCCCATCCGTTTTTTTCGATGTAGGCGCGGATCCGTGCGGCTTTGGCGGCGAACGGGGCCCGTGTTTGGGAATCGACGATGCGGTTGACAACCCGGTCCATCAGCGAAAACAAAGCATCGGTTTCATCCTGATTCGGTTTTTCGGCTTTTGGCAAGGCAAGTATCCATTCCTCGGCGTATTCCAAAGTCGAATGTTGGCGAACCCAAGAGCGGATCGCATCGCGGGGATAGGTTGGGCGATGGTGAATTCCCATTTTCCGGTCGATTTCCGCGGATAGGTGATGGAATTTCCGGTGGGATAATTGCGAATGCGTCAAACCATCCGCGACCATCTCCTGCAAGATCAGGATTCCTCCCGGACGAAGAACGCGTTCCATTTCCCGAAGGACTTTGGTCCGATTCGGGAGATGGTGAAGCGAATTGGCCAGCGACACGACATCCCAAGAAGCATCGCGAAAGCTCATCGTTGCGCCATCCATCGTTTCAAAATGAAGCTTCGGAAACTCGGCGAACTGTCCCCGCGCGGCTGCCACCGCCCGTTCGGAACAGTCGATTCCGACCGAATCATCCAAAGAGGCTTCGGCTTCCAGGAGAAGTCCGAAAAAGGCCCCCGACCCCGTAGCGACATCGAGGACTTTGGCCCGGGGATAGGCGGACAGCCATTTCTTCAAGGTTTCCATATAGTTCTCAGGTCCGATTCGCAAAAAAACGGATTTTCCCGTCCGGATCCGGTTCGGTGGGATTGATTTTTTCCAAAGCCATTCCGAAAGCGAAAATCAACAGGACCATCAGCACCGAAATCGTATAGCAGTTCAGAAACGGTGCCTCCGCCAAAGGCGGGTAATGCAGATACATCGCATTGGGATCCGACAACCCATTGGCCTTGAACAAGCCGTTGACGATCAAGCCAACCGCACCCGAGGCGAGCAAGCCCCCCGCATAGAGGATGGCATTGGTGCGGCGAACGGTGACATATCCGCCCAGAAGCAACCAAACGCAGCCCACCAGCATCGTGCTGTGGGATAACATGCTTTTCAAAACGCCCCATTCCCACATGCTCGGCGCCCCAAGATAATAATCCGGGTAAAAGAGCGAAATCATCGCCCCGAAAAAGCCGCCATACGCGGTGAAAACCGCGATGGCTTGAAAGGTTTTTGATTTCTTGTCCCCGATCAGAGAAACAAGCATCAACATATACATGCAAAAATTACAAAAGTATTTGGGAAATAGGATATTGTCGGGAACGGATGCGTTCCCGTTTTTCAAAAAATCGACCCACAGTACACTGATGTGCAAAAAAAAGGTCAAAAAGGCAAAAGTCTTCAGGAAGCGATCTTTGGCACGATCGGTTTTCAGAAACCGTTTCGCCCCCCAAAGCAAGAACACCGTGACGGTCAGCGAAACGATCATGTACGTCACATGGGTCGAATCAAATAAAGTGCCCATATCTCCATCTCCGTTCATGAGGACTTTGTTATAAATAACAATCATCGTCCCCTTACTACTAAATCCATTCTATCGGTCCAAGTTCGGCAAGTCAAGAAAACTCCGCCATTTTACCAAAATCCCACAAAAAAGTCCGGAAAACCGGCCTTTTCAGGCTTCATGGGTGTTCCTTTCCCTCACATTTGGACCTTGGAAAATAGAAAAAAGCGTTTCATCATGCTTCTTCTTTTACATTATATGTCATTGGAACTTCGTTCATTCTGCGGAAATCGGATGGTCGAAAAAAACCCGACATCGGCGATGTCGGGTTGATTTACTGACCGTTTTTTTGGCGACGGATGAGTTCCAATACGGCGAACGAGGCCACATCTTCGGCGAAATTTCCGGGTCCAAAACCGGCATCATAGCCGAGCTCCTTGGCCAACTCGTGAGTGATCCGAGCCCCGCCCGCGATCAAAAGCACCTGATCGCGCATGCCTTCGGCCTCCAGCAATTCCACCAATTCGATCATATTACGGAGATGGACGTCTTTTTGGGTGACGGTTTGGCTGACCAGCAGGACGTCGGCTTTCACGGCTTTGGCTTTTTGCAGAAAAACTTCGTTGGGGACTTGGCTTCCCATATTATAAGCACGGATGTGTTTATAGCGTTCCAAGCCGTAGTGGCCGGCATATCCTTTCATGTTCATGATGGCATCGATGCCGACGGTATGGGCGTCGGATCCCGTCGAGGCCCCGACGAAGACGATCTCCCGGTCGAAATGATCGGCGATCATTTCCTCGACCTGTTCTTTCGAGTAGGTCGGGGTATCGACTTTGCGCACTTTGATCTCGGTGGTTTCAACGGTATGAGGGATTGCTCCGTAGATTACGAAGAACGTGTATCCCTCGCCGATGGTTTCGGCGTGGACGACGTTGGGATCAAACATTCCCATCTTCTTCGCGATCTGTCGGGCGGCTTCCGTGGCCTCCGGTCCTTTGGCCATCGGCAGGGTGAACGATACTTCGACTTTGCCGTCGTTGGCGGTGTCGCCGTATGGTTTAATCAACATGGGGGTCCTCCTCCAATCGCCGCAACGCGGGATTGCAATATCCTTCTTCGCGGGGGAAAACGCCGTCCCGGCCCTTGCCACCGTCAAAGAAGCGTTTGATGTCGGCGAACACGCCGGCTTCCAAGGCGGAGAACAATCCTTGTTCGCGGATCGAAGCCAAGAGGTCGTGGGCGGAGTCGAGAACGAAACGCGCCCGGTTGACGATGATACCGTCGGGACGGAAGTCGACTTCGTCGGCGATCGATTTCATCGTGGTCTGTACCATCTTCATGTTTTGAATGGCCAAGAAACGATCTTGCATGAACGGGGTATGGATCGCTTCGGTCATCATCCCCAGCAGATGAATGGATTGCCCGGTCATCTGAGTGACGACATTGAACAACGTATTCTGTTCATACGCTCGGAAGATGTTGCCGGTCACGTGTTTCGTGGGGGGCATGTATTTGAGCGGGG
>JAKLGB010000102.1 GCA_022710895.1 Bacillota bacterium | reverse complement strand
GGCGGCGAGTTTTCCGCCCAGATAATTATTGCTCGTGACCGAAGGGATGTCCTCCGTCAATTTATGGTCGATGGCGATGATCGGAATCGACAGGCTTTGGTAATCCTGGATCCGCGTCGTGTTGGAAATCATGATGATGCCGTCGATATTGTATTGGTGGAACACCTGTAGATATTTGGCTTCCCGTTCTTTGTTGTCTTGGGAGTTACAAATCATCAAGCGGTAGTTATGGTTGATCGTCGAATCTTCGATGACCTCCAACAAATCCCCGAAGTAATAGGATGTCAGGTGAGGAACGATGATGCCGATGATCCGGGATTGCTTGCGAAAAAGCGAGCGGGCCAATTCATTGGGAACGTAATCCAAACGGTCGATGGCATCCAAAACCAGCTGTTTGGTCGTTTCGTTCACGTATTTCTTTTTGTTGATGACACGCGAAATTGTTGATGACACGCGAAACGGTGGCCACGCTCACGTGCGCCAGTTTGGCGACATCTTTGATCGTTGACATGGGGATCATCCTTTCGTCGAAGCGTCCTGTTTTCATTATACGGGCTTTTTATGTAAAAAGAAAGCAGACCGCTCCACCTTTCTGTAAACATTTACAGTTTTTCGTTCGAATCGCACGCATTTCTTTGAAATGTAATGAAAAAACATCTCCCGTATCGGAGAAGGAAACATTTGACACAAACGTGGCAGGAATGGACAAAAAATCCGAATTGGGATATACTCGGATTAGAGTCCCACAATATCTCCCTCAGGAGGCCTTTGATGAAACAAACGCCGCTCCGTTACCGCAATCTGTTGATCTATCAGGTATTTGTCCGCAACCATACCGCAGAAGGAACATTCCAAGCACTCATCACCGACCTCGACCGCATCCGTTCCCTGGGTGTGGATATCGTCTATTTGCTTCCGATCCATCCCATCGGTCTGAAAAATCGTAAAGGGACGATGGGCAGCCCTTACTCCATTCGCGATTACCGGGCGATCGATCCCGATTTGGGAACGATGGGTGATTTTCTCGCCCTTTTGGACGCAGTCCATCAACGGGGAATGAAATTGATGATGGACATTGTTTTCAATCACACTTCCCGAGATTCCCGGCTTCTGGAAACCCATCCGGAATGGTTTTATCGCGACGCTTCCGGGGGTTTCGCCAACCGCGTTGGCGAATGGTGGGATATCACCGATTTTGATTATACGAAAGATCATGGTCTTTGGACCGAACTGGCGGGAATCCTAGCCGATTATGCCGCCATGGGCGTGGATGGGTTCCGTTGCGACGTCGCGAGTCTGATACCGCTGGATTTTTGGAAAATGGCGCGCCGAACGGTGGCCAAAGTCCGGAAGAATGTCATCTGGCTGTCGGAATCGGTCCACGGGGGGTTTGTCAAGTATATTCGGGATCGTGGTTTTGCAGCCGCTTCGGAAGCGGAGATCTTTTCCGTTTTCGACATGGCATACGAATACGATATCCAACCCTATTTCGATGACTTCTTGAAGGGGATTCGACCGTTGCGTCCCTATTTGGAAGCTTTGGCCCGTCAAGAGGAAATCTATCCGGCGAACTACGTGAAAATGGCCAACCTGGAAAATCATGACTTTCCGCGGATCGCCGAATACGTCGGGGGCGACCTGCCCAAAATCCGCAATTGGACCGCCTTCGCCTTCATGCAGAAGGCTGCGGTCATGTTGTATGCTGGCGAAGAGTTTGCTTCCGACCGTCGACCGAACCTTTTTGAGAAGGATCCGTGGGTCCGAAAAGACGATCTGTCTTCCTTGATTCGGGTGCTGGCCCGGATTCATAAGCGAAAAGTGTTCACTTCCGGCATCTGGAAATTTCATCTTCCGGCCGTCGATGGCGTCGCGTTTCAGGAAGTGGAAAACGACGCCGAAAAGTGGATCGGCATTTTCAATGTCGGCCAAGTGAGTGGAGAACTGGAGATTGCCCTTTCCGACGGCACTTATCGCAATGTTTTGACCGGACGATCCGTCACCGTCCGAAACCAAGCGGTCGTCCTTGGTCCCGACCCGATCCTGATCCGAATCAATAAATGACTTGACGGGAAATCGCTTTTTTCGCGGCGTCTCCGCGATTTTCTGGGTAATATGATATAATGAGAACGATTTCGAAACAGGTGATCGCATGATTGATTCTCCCGTCCACGTCATCGGCGCCGGACTCGCCGGCGTCGAAGCCGCTCATCAACTGGCCCGCAAAGGAATCCCCGTTTATCTTCATGAAATGAAAAAAATCCGGAAAAGCCCCGCCCATCAATCGGAATCCTTCGCCGAACTGGTTTGTTCCAACTCGTTTCGAAGCGACTCGATCGACAACGCGGTGGGATTGCTGAAAGAAGAGTTGCGTCTCTGCGGATCTTTGGTCATGCAGGCCGCCGATGCGACTCGGGTTCCCGCCGGCAGCGCGCTGGCCGTTGACCGGTCGGCCTTTTCGGAATGGCTGACACGAGCCATCCGGTCGAATCCTTTGATCCAAGTGATCGACGAAGAGGTGACCGCGATCCCCGACGGGTTCGTGATTCTCGCCACCGGTCCCCTGACCAGCGATGCCCTGTTTGCGGCGTTGCGACAAAAAACGGGGATCGACACCCTTTATTTCTTCGATGCCGCGGCGCCGATCGTCGAAGCCGATTCCATCGATACGACGATCGCCTATCGCAAAAGTCGGTACGACAAAGGGGAAGCGACCTACTTGAACTGCCCGATGACCAAGGCAGAATACGATGCCTGGTATGAAGAATTGATCCGGGCGGAATGCGTCATCCCCAAAGAGTATGAACTGAAGGTCTTCGAAGGATGCATGCCGTTCGAAGAAATGGCCCGAAGAGGCAAAGAAACGTTGCTTTACGGCCCGATGAAACCGGTCGGATTGGAAAAACCCGACGGCAGTCGTCCCTATGCCGTCGTCCAACTTCGTCAAGACAATCTCTCTGCCAGCATGTATAACCTGGTGGGGTTCCAAACCCATTTGACCTTTCCCGAACAACGAAGGATCCTGCGAATGATTCCCGGTCTTCAAAATGCCGAAATCATTCGCTACGGCGTCATGCACAAAAACACTTTTTTGAACGCGCCTTTGATTCTCAACGAACAGTACCAGATGAAGAACGACTTTCGGGTTTTTGTCGCCGGACAGTTGAGCGGAGTCGAAGGGTATGTCGAGAGTGTCGGATCGGGCATGGTCGCCGCCCTCAACATGGCCAATCTGGTTCGAAAGATGCCGCTCGTGACGTTTCCGACGGTCACCGCCCTCGGCGCCCATGCCCATTACCTGGCT
>JAKLGB010000101.1:1691-3318 GCA_022710895.1 Bacillota bacterium | reverse complement strand
AGTCGTCAACCCGATGTTCTGCATCGTGGCGGAAACCCTGGTTTTGTCCTTGGTGATCCCTTGGGTGCGTTCCGCCCGATGGGTCCCCGCCCTCGGCGGCATCCTCGCGGCCAGTTTGGCTTGGAGGGTGGTCTTTTTGGGGTATCTCGTCGGCCAGGATGCTTGGTTCGGCACCGTCTCGACCCAATTGCACAGTTGGGATGCGGCTTTGAACTTTCTCGTTACCGACGGCTTGATCTCCGCCTTGCTCGGCATGGCGGGATACGGGTTGCACCGCCTATGGAAAAAGACGCCGGGAACCATCGTTTTACGACCGCTCGTTGCCGTTCCGATGATGATTCTCGCCATCCTCGCCACCGTTCTTCTCTGATTTCCGAAACGGAGGCGATCGTGATGATTCATATCGTCAGCGGAAAGGTCAATTCCGGGAAAACCGGAAAATTGGCCGCGATGTATCAGTTTTTCCGGAATCAGGGAGACGGATTCGTCTCCGTCAAAGAGATGGAAGGGGACCTCGTCGTCGGATATCGCGCCATGCGCCTGAAAACGATGGAAGAGCGGCCGCTCCTCGTCCGCGAAAACCGCCTTCCCGCGGGTTTCGATCCCCTGGATGAAATCGGCCCGTTCCGGATGTCCCGTTCGGGATTGGCTTGGATCGAATCGGAATTGGAAGCCATGCTTGCCCGGGGCGAATCGCCCCTGTATCTGGACGAAATCGGTCCGTTGGAACTGGCGGGCGGCGGGTTCGCCCCGATTTTCCGCAAATGTTTGGCCACCGGCACGGAGATGTACATCGCCGTGCGCAAGGATATCATCCCCGATGTGGTTAATGTATTCGGCATTGAAACCTACGACATTCTTTGAACGAAAAGGAGGAAACGGACATGTTTGAGCTGGCAGTGAAAAATGGTTCCGTCTGGATCGACGGCACGTTCCGTCGCACCAACGTCTATGTCGAAAACGGGATCATTTCCCAAATTTCCGGGGATTCCTATCCCGCCCGGAAAACGATCGATGCCAGCAACCGTCTGGTCCTTCCCGGGTTCATCGATCCGCACGTCCATTTCGCCTTGGATGTCGGGAAGGCGGTTTCCGCCGACGACTTTCTTTCCGGAAGCCGGGCCGCCGCGTACGGCGGCGTGACCACGATCATCGATTTCCTCGACCCCGCCGACAGTGCCGAAGGCATCGGGAAAGCTTTTGCCAAACGCAAAGAAGAAGCCCGTTTCTGCGCCGTCGATTACAAATTCCACGCCACCTTGAAGAATCCGGCCGGACGCGTACAGGAATGTGTCGACCGGTTCATGGAACTGGGCATGACGTCGGTGAAGATTTTCACGACCTATTCCGATTCCGGACGTCGGACCTACGACCCGGAAATCAAGGAATTGCTACGGCTGTCCGACCGGTACGGATTCTTGCTGGAAGGTCACCTCGAAAACGATGACATGATCGTCCACGATGCCATCCGTTCCCACGCGTTCCTGCCCAAAAGCCGCCCCGCGCTCAGCGAAACGGCCGAAGCCCTGAAAATCGCGGGTTTTGTCCGGGAATACGGGGGGAATTTCCTGATGGTCCATCTTTCCAGCGGAGAAACCCTGGAGGTCCTCCGCCACTTTCATCCCGA
>JAKLGB010000101.1:0-1684 GCA_022710895.1 Bacillota bacterium | reverse complement strand
CGGGAATACGGGGGGAATTTCCTGATGGTCCATCTTTCCAGCGGAGAAACCCTGGAGGTCCTCCGCCACTTTCATCCCGATCTTTTGAACAAGCATTTCTTCATCGAAAGTGCCCCGCACTATTTCTTTTTTGACGACACGAAATTGACCGAACGCGACGGCTTCCTCTATACGATGGCCCCGCCGCTCCGGAGCCCGGCCGATCGCGAGGCGCTCGAACGGTTGTGGGATTACGTGTTCGTGATCGGCACGGACCATTGTCCGTTCACCTATGCCGAAAAGAATCGCCGGTTCCTCGACGAGATTCCTTTGGGAATCCCCGGCGTGGAACATGCGTTTCCGCTGTTGTATCGTCGATTCGGCGATTCCGTGATCGACAAAATGACGAAATATCCCGCGATTTTGCACCGGTTATGGGAACGCAAAGGATCGATTACCATCGGTAAAGATGCCGACCTCGTCGTTTTCGCCCCCGATCCGTTTGCCCGGATCGAACAAAGCCATACGAAAGCCGATTTCGATCCGTACCGGGGCTTGGATTCCGGAGGACGGGTCGAAACGACGGTCCTGCGGGGAAAATGCATCGTTCAAAACGGGCATTTCACCGAAAGCGACGGTATCTACGTGGGAGACGATCCGCTATGAAAACCGCTTTGATCCATTGTGCGTTATTTGATGGTGAAATCTTTCTCCCCGATGCTTTCGTCGTATTTGAGGATACGATCGAAGCCGTCGGCCCGATGACCGATTTCGTTCCCGGCGATGCCCGGACGGTCGATCTCCGGGGCGAGTGGGTGATGCCTTCGTTTGCCGTCGGCCACACCCACGTCTATTCCCTGTTCGCCCGGGGATTGTCCCTGCCGTTCTCCCCGAAGAGTTTCACCGACATCCTCGATCAGTTGTGGTGGAAAATCGACCGCCGACTCGATCATGACATGATCCGTCAAAGCGGGATATCCGCCGCCGCCGAGTTTTTGCGGCACGGGGTCACCGCCATCGTCGACCACCACGCTTCCGGCCAAGGAATCCGCGGATCCCTGCGGGCCCTCCGCGACGGACTCGTCGACATCGGCGGCCTGCGGGCACTGCTCTGTTTTGAAACCTCCGACCGGTTTCCGCTCACCGACTGTTTGGCCGAAAACCGGTGGATCCTCCGTCATCCGACCGAGGGACGTCTCGCCGGGATGTTCGGCCTGCACGCTTCGATGAGTTTGTCGGAAGCGACCCTGAAGGCGGTCAAGCGAAACCTCGGAGACGCCCCGATTCACATCCACGTCGCCGAAGGTCCGGAAGACGAAGAAGCCTGTCTTCGCCAATACGGCGAACGGATCGTTCATCGTTTGGATCGTCACGGACTCCTCAATCCCGGCAGTCTGATCGTCCACGCCGTGCATTGCGACGAAGACGAGTTGCGCTTATTGAAAGCCCGCGGATGCGTGGTGGCTTTGAACGTGACCTCGAATCTGAACAACGCCGTCGGTTTGCCCGATATCGACCGTCTGGTCCGGATGGAGATTCCCGTCATCATCGGCAACGACGGGTTGTCCACGGGCATCACCTCCGAGTGGCAAAACGTCCATTTTCTCGCCCATCATCAGGCCGGTCCGGCCGGCTTTTCCTTGGGAGAATTGAAGACGATGATCGATGCGACGTGGGAGTTCGTTTCCCAGCGGTTGGGGGTCCG
>JAKLGB010000100.1 GCA_022710895.1 Bacillota bacterium | reverse complement strand
CGCCTGGATAAGGATTCCTCCGGGCTGATTTTACTGACCAACGACGGGCAGATCGTCAATCAAATATTACGAAGCGAGTTCGATCATGAAAAAGAATATGAAGTCGAAGTGGATCGTCCGGTCACGCCCGCTTTTTTGAGCGCGATGGCCGCGGGAGTGAAAATATACAATCCGGTGCGCCACGAATACACCGTAACCAAACCCTGCCGCACCAAAAAGATCGGGGACCGTTCTTTTTCCGTGGTTCTGACCCAAGGATTGAACCTGCAAATCCGACGAATGGCCAGAGAATTGGGGTATCAGGTGGAACGGTTGCGTCGGGTCCGGATCATGAACATCCGTCTGGGAACCCTCCCGCCGGGAGAATACCGAATTCTCGACGGAGACGAATTATCCAAGTTGCTTTCTTCAGTCCGTTGAAAATGGCCTATATCCGTTTTCAGCGCGCGCACGCAGAAAAAAAGGTATGAATTTCCCATATATATGTTATAATTATCCATGGTTTTTTTAAGAACGTTCCATCGATGAATCACGAGGAGGGTTTCTATGATTTTTCACAAAGCAAAGGGAATATGGATCGACGGGAGAAAATCCATGTCCAAGACTTTGCCCCTGCGGGAGTATCTGAATCCGCAGTATGTTTATATCCCCCTGCTCCAGCAAGCCAGCCCTTTGAAACGGGTGGTCGAAGTGGGTGCCGATGTTACCATCGGTCAGGTCGTTGCCCTGCGCGAAGGTTTCGGGGCTATTCCGATCCATGCTTCGGTGAGTGGGAAAGTGACGGCGGTCAAAAAAGTCTGGCACGCTTCGGGCCGGATGGTCGATGCCATCGAAATCCAAAACGATTTTCAAAACCGCATGGATGATTCCATCCGTCCGGAAGCCGACATTCCGGGACTGACCAGCGGACAACTGATTGAAAAAATGCGTTTGGCGGGTCTTTCCGGACTGGGAGGGGCAGGGTTCCCCACCTATGTCAAGTACCAAGCGAAATGTCCCTTTGAGGTCATCATCGTCAATGCCGTCGAATGCGAGCCGTATTTGACCTGCGACTATATGATCACGATGGCCTATCCCGAAAAACTGCTCAAAGGCCTTTCGTATTTCATGCGCGCCGCCGGGGTCAAGCGCGGAGTCGTGGCTTTCAAGAACTACAACACCCATATCCGGGAAGCGTTGGAACCGTTGCTTCCGGCCTATCCGGGGATTGAAATTTTCGAAACCAAGGACATTTATCCCGCCGGTTGGGAAAAATACATCGTCCAGCAAATCACCGGGAAAAACTATGTCGGTCTTCCGGGTGAAGCCGGGGCGATCGTAGACAACGCCGCCTCGACGATTGTCTTCTGCGACATGGTGGAAAAAAACATTCCTCTGATTTCCCGCGTGATCACCATCAGCGGCGAAGGGATTAAGAACCCGCAAAACTTCTTTGTCCCGCTCGGCACCCCGGTCAAAGATCTGATTGCCCTGTGTGGCGGATACGCCGACGGACTCGATCCCGCCAAGGCTTGGTATATCGCCGGTGGACCGATGACCGGTCGTGCGATCCTCATCGACGAACTCATCGTCAATGATACTCTTGGGGCTCTCATCGTGCAACCGATGCCCGAAGAACGGAATCATCCCGCCTGTCTGGGATGCGGGCGTTGTGCGGATGTCTGCCCGGTCTACCTGTCTCCGACGGAAATCAAACGCGCGGCCGAAGCCAAAGACGCCGCGGCCGTCAAAGAACTCAATACGCAGAAATGTATGCAATGTGGACTTTGTTCCTATGTCTGCCCGTCCCACATCGAAATTTCGGACGCCGTCGGCAAGGCCAAAGATTTGCTGAAGAAGGGGGCATAAGCGATGGCTCGATTCGCTAACGGCAAAGCGCCGTTTCTCCGCTTGACGGACTCACCCAAATTTGGGACTGCCGTCATCATGCGCGATTTTCTCATCGGATTGCTTCCGGTCATCCTGTTTGCTTGGTATAAAAACGGCATCAAGGTTTATTTGGACGGGAACATCACCTTGCTGGAAATGTTTTATCCCTTGGTCTTTATCTTGCTTGGCGGTCTGTTGTCGATGGTCATGGAGGGTCTTTTCTTCGTCATCACCGACAAAGAGGTTCGTTCTCTCCCGGCGATGATGAAGAAAATTTCCACTTCGTTTTCGATGATTCCCGGGTTGCTTCTGGCAATGATCCTTCCCCTCTACACGCCGGTATGGGTTCTCATTTTCGGATGCGCCATGGCGACCGTGGTCGCCAAAATGCTGTTCGGCGGGTTCGGATACAACATTTTCAACCCCGCAATCGTCGGATATGTGGCGATCGCTTTCACACTGACCGGGGTCATCAATCAAGCCGGCGGGGCCCTCAATGCCTCCGAAAGCCTGATCGATGCGATCGGCGGAGCCACTCCGTTGACCAATATGAAAAGTTTCCTGTCCCTTGAAGCAACGCCGATTCCCAATTTTGCCAATCTCGTGGCGCCTTATGGCAGTTTATGGGATTTCTTCGTCGGAACGATTCCCGGAGCGCTCGCGGAAACCGGGGTGTTGGCGATTCTCATCGCTTACGTTTGGTATGTGGTCCGCGGCGTCATCAAATGGTTCGTCCCGTTGGTTTATGTCGGAACGGTTTTCCTGCTTTCATGGGCGATCGGTGCCCTTTCCGGTGATGCCGGCTTGTGGTTTCCGACGTTCAGCATCCTTTCCGGCGGATTGATTTTCGGTGCCGTGTTCATGGCCACCGAGCCCGTCACCACACCGAGAAATCCGATGGGGAAACTGTTTTTTGCCCTGTTCCTCGGCGTCTTTACCGTCCTGTTCCGTTTCTTGGGCAATATGCCCGAAGGCGTGGCCACTTCGATTCTCTTCATGAACATCTTCACGATGCCCATCGATAAGTGGACCGCCGTCATTCGGGCGCAAGGCCTGAAGAAAAGCACCATCGTCAAACTCGGGGTTCTGATCGTCCTGATTCTCGTCATCGCCGCTTTCGCGGTGCTGCGGGCCGGTTCCATCTATTCCGCGGCCGTTATGACGACCTGGGGGGTGTTCTGATCATGAAAAAGTTCATCCGTCAGTCGGGTCTCTCCCTAGCCCTCGCCCTAGTCTTCGTCGCGATTTTCGCTTTTGGCAACCTCTATAGCCGCTATATGACCGAGCAAATCGAAATCCGCCGCGAGCAACAAGCCAGTCAGATCGACGCCCGCTTTTTGGCGATGTTCCCCGGAGCGACCGGAGGCGAGCAGTACACGCCCGCCCAAGTATCCAAAACCTATACGCTCGTTGAGGGTCGCGGCGATTTCGTTCCCACCGTCGAATCCGCGTGGAAAGTCAATGCCGGTTCCCAACAGGTCGGTGTCATTTACGTCGTCAACACCAAAGGCAAAAACGACATGAAACTGGCGTTC
>JAKLGB010000010.1 GCA_022710895.1 Bacillota bacterium | reverse complement strand
CATCGACGAGGTTCTTGGCTTCGATGAGTCCGAGTCCGGTCAATTCGCGGACGACTTTGATGACGGCAACTTTGCTTTGGCCGACGGAAGTCAGAACGACGTTGACTTCTTTGGGTCCTTGTTCTTCTTCGGGAGCGGCGGCGACGGCGGCGACGGGGACACCGGCAGCGGCGGACGGATCAACACCGAATTCGGTTTTCATCGCGTCGATGAGTTCTTTGACTTCGAGAATCGTCATTTCTTTTAACGATTCGATAAATTCTTTTGCATTGATTTTTGCCATTTTATTTTCCTCCATTGGTTAATTAGATTTTTGTTGGTTGATCATATCGAGACCCACGGCGAGATCTCTGAGCGGCGAGTAAAGCTGGCTGGCCAACATGGCAAGCAGCACTTGTTTCGACGGTAAGGTCGAGATGGCTTTGATTTGGACGGCATTGAAGAACGATCCGTCCACGACTCCTGATTTTACGATCAGTTTCGGGTTTTTCTTGGCAAATTCGTGGAGTATTTTGGCGGCAGCGACGGACTCTTTGCTCGCAATGACGACTCCGTTCGGGCCTTTCAGGTCTCCGTCGATCGCTCCGAATCCGCACGCGGTGGCGGCCCGTCTGGCGATATTGTTCTTCGCGACGACGAGTTCGCATCCTTCTTTGCGGAGAGCGCGGCGCAGTTCTTCGGTCTTTTGAACGGTGAGGCCGCGGTATTCCGTCACGACGACGGCTTTCGCGCCTTGCATCCGGCCGGCCAACTGGTTGACTTCTTCCTGTTTGACGCTGATGATAGCTTCTCTGGACATCGGTACACCTCCTATGGAATGTCGTGAAAAAAACAAAACCTCTTTCTCGCGAGAAAAAGAGGAAAAATCGTGTTTCTTTCTTCTTTCATCTCGGCAGGATGATTAAGCGTAAGCCCCTGCTGTCTTCGATAAAGATGGAATTTTTTGGGTAATGATTACAGAACCAGTTTGACGCCGGGTCCCATGGTTGAAGAGATGGCGAGGTTCCGGCAATAAACGCCTTTGACGGTCGATGGTTTGAGTTTGTTGATCAAATCGACGACGGCTTTGACGTTTTCCGCCAATTTTTCCGGGGTGAACGATACTTTTCCGACGATGACTTGGATGTTTCCGGCCTTGTCAACGCGGTAGGTGATCTTTCCGCCCTTGGATTCGGTGACGGCTTTGGCGACGTCTTGGGTGACGGTACCGGTTTTCGGGTTCGGCATGAGGCCTTTCGGTCCGAGGACGCGTCCGAGTTTTCCGAGCGGGCCCATCATGTCGGGGGTCGCGATGATGACATCGAAGTCAAACCATCCGCCCTGAATTTTTTGGATTAGGTCGTCGTCGCCGACAAAATCGGCTCCGGCGGTAACCGCATCTTTGGCTTTTTCGCCTTTGGCAAAGACGACGACGCGTTTCTCTTTTCCCGTGCCGTGAGGCAGAACCAAAGCGCCGCGCAGGTTTTGTTCGGCTTTCTTCGGATCGAGGTTGAGATTCATCGCCAATTCGACGGAAGCGTCGAATTTTTCGAACGCGATCGATTTGACCAATTGGCAAGCCTCAAGGTATTCATATCGTTTGGCGGCGTCGACTTTGGCTTCTGCCGCGAGGTATTTCTTTCCTTTTTTGGCCATGTTTTTTTCCTCCTATATCTGGTATTAGCGGAAATGTCCTCCCATATATAGTTGTATTGAACAACTAGTATGATTAGTCGATAACCTTAATTCCCATGTTTCTTGCTGAGCCTTCAAGAATTCGTGATGCCGCTTCGACATCATTGGCATTCAAATCGGGTAATTTGAGTGCGGCAAGTTCCAGTAATTTTGCGCGGGTAATGGTACCGACCGTTTCTTTTTTCGAGTTTCCGGCACCCTTTTGCACGCCTGCTGCTTTTTTCAGCAAGTCGCTGGCGGGCGGGGTTTTGGTCACAAATTTGAACGATCTGTCATCGTAGACGGTGATGATGACCGGAATGACCCAGCCGACCTGTTCCTTCGTACGGTCATTGAATTGGACGCAGAACTGTTGAATGTTGATTCCTGCTTGTCCCAATGCCGGACCGATGGGGGGGGCTGGTGTTGCTTTTCCACCTGCGATTTGCAGTTTGACGACGGTTTTGACTTCTCTAGCCACGAAAGACACCTCCTTATTTCGTGATGTGGTTATCGGATAAATCCTCCCACTCAAGCCTGTGTACGCACACACGCTGAATTATTATACAATAGAGACCGCGCGGATGTCAATGATTATTTACTAAAACCGGCGGGTTCAGAATTCGGAAAACGGAAATCCGCAGACCGTCACGGATTGAATCAAATATCGAATTTGGTATTGATTTCGGCCGGGGTTTTTCGGAGCAATGAAAAGATGGGAAGCATTCCGAAAAAGATGTTGACGATGAAGATGCCGATCAAACCCGCCGCCGCGTAATGGAAAGGAAAGTAGAAAACCGAGACGTTCGCCCCGAAGACGTTCCCCAAAGAAGACAACTGATCCTGCACGAAGTTGATGGCATATGTCATGAAAAGATATCCGGTCAGCGATCCCAGGCTGGTGAAGGCAAAGATTTCCGAGAAGAAAATCTTGTACAAATCCGTCTTGGTGGTTCCGATCGAACGGTAGATTCCGATTTCCTTGATACGGGAAAGCATGCTCGAACGCATCATCAGAATAATGTAAACCAAAACGGCGGCGATACCGACGTAAACATAGATCATCTGTTCGAAAACGGCGAGAGTATTTGCTTCTTTCAAGTGCTGATAGGTTCCGAAGGCAACATAGCCTAACGCCGTCAATTCCGTTGCCGCGGCTTCGGGATTTTCAGAGTAGAATGAAAGATACATCGGGTTTTGAGTGTTGTATTCATTCCACGCCGCCCCTGTTTGGAGGACGTTTTCGATCTTGATGCGTTGAAATGTATCGTTGGTGAGGATGAAATTGGGTTGCAGTCCTTCGAACAGCCCCACCACCTTGAAGGCTTCGCTTTCAATGGTGACCCAGTCGTTGATATCGTATCCGGAGAGCGAAGAGGCCAAAACCTCATCGTTCGCCTGTAAGAGCCGTCCCTGGGTCAACTCTATATTTCCCTCCATCGTCCCGAACGCCGCCATGGAAGGAATGGAAAGAAAATAGGAACGGTTATCGGGAGTTAAGACCACGACCGGAGATTCCGAACGGAACACACCGACGATTTTCAACCCATCCAGCATCGTCCCGCTGGACAACGTGACGTTCAACAAATCCTCAACCGTAAGAATTCCCAGGTTTTGGAAAGACGGTTCGCTGAGGATCCGCTCGGCCAACCACATGTCAATGGCGACCTGACGGTTGTCGGTCGGAAGACCGCCGACCACGAAATCGGAAGTGTCGGCTTGACCGATCGCCACCGGCACGGGAAAGAGACTTTGGGAAAAGAATCGGTACATCGTCATCTGCGCCGCTCCCGATCCGCTTCCCTGATAATAGTTTTCATAGGAAAAGACGACCGTACTCAAACTGTCGTGTTCGAGGATCACCGAATCAAGTTGCGTATTGTCGATCAGTTGTTGCACCGCAGCCATGTCCATGTCCGCTTTGATCTGAACTTGGACGAACCCGCGTCCGGCGGTCAGGAAGGCTTGATCTCGGGTCATCGCCGCAGCGCGGGCGATGTTGAAAGCCAAGAGGGCGGCGACGACGAAACAGACGAAAAGGAAAAAGCGCCCGACCAGTTTTCGACTGGTGAGGAATTTCTTGAACCCTTTCCGCAGCGAATCTCCCAACCGCACGAAAGATTTGCGTTTGGTGTCGCGGGCAATCGGCCCAAACTGATTGAGGTCAAAAAGGTATTTGGTGACATCATCGGTTTCCGGTTTTTTATAATGTTCGTCCAACAACCGGATTTCCGACTCGTCGGTCAGAAACTTGATCTTGGCCTCGCCTTCCGCCTTGATGAATAACGTGTTGTTCAGATGGACGAGCGTCAACTGAGGAATCATTCCGGGATGTTCGGAATAATACTTTATTTCCGCCGGCCCGGTCATTTGTTGGAGCGATAGATCCTGCAGGTAAATGTTGCGGTCATCGATGTGTTCCAAAGTTCGATTGCCGGAATTTTCATAATCATTGACGATTTTTCCGTCAAGCAGTTCGATGACCCGATCGGCGTAAAAATCGACGAGTTCCCGTTCATGACTGACCAAGATGACCAAACATGTCTGACTGATCTTCTTGATGATGCCCATGATTTCGAATGTGTTGTTGACATCGAGATTGCCCGTGGGTTCATCGGCAAGGACCACTTTGGGATTTTTGACGATGGCTCGGGCGATGGCGACGCGTTGCTGCTGCCCGCCCGACAGAGCCAGAACGTTGCGATGGCGGAAATTATACATTCCGACGCTCTTTAAAACGTAGTGGACCCGCTCTTCCACTTCCTCTTTTTTGAAAAGCCCGGCTAGGTTTAAAGCGGCTTCGACGTTTTCAAAAACGGTTTTGTCTTCGATGAGGTAATAGTTTTGGAAGATATAGCCGATGGACTCGTTTCGGAGAACGTCCCATTCCGCGGGGCGATATGAACGGATCATATGTCCATTAAAATCGATAGAACCCGAATCAAATCGATCCAGCCCGCCAAGAACGTTGAGAAGGGTTGTTTTCCCGCATCCGGAGGGTCCCGTCAAAGCGACCAGTCCTTTTTCCGGAAATTCGAGGGATGTATCGTTGATCACGTGGATTTCATTGGGGCGTTTTCGGTTGAAATACTTTTGAAGATGTTCAATGCGTATCATTTTTCCACCCCCTACTCGCTGACCTTGAGGGACTTATTGACGGTTTCTTTGAAGACGCGACGGCAATAACGATTGGAATTGAGTGCCGAAAGGGTCAAAAGGATCAAAAAGAGGATGAAATAATGACCGACTTCATAAAACTGAAATCCCATAAACGGGGTGTCGGCCAACGCGATGTTTTTTAGGTAAATCGCCAGCGGGAGAAATAGAACGAAACACCCGATCGTATTCATAAAGTTTTCTGTGAAAATAAAGGCGCGAATGATCGACTGATTAGCACCGATGGTGCGGAAAATGGCATAATCGTGCATTTTGGTGTTATACACCAGTTTGGTCACCAGATTGGTCATCAGCAACGACAAACCCATAACGGCGACCAACCCGATCAACGCGGCCAAGTAGGTGAAGAGATATTCGAGTACTCCGGAGATGGACATGGAGGAATCGACCAGTTGGGCGGGGGACACGACGACGAATCGTCCCGCATGCAGCCATTCGAGGTTCGTCGTAATTCGATTGGCCGCGGTTTCGTCATTGGCAATCAACGACACTTGATAGACTTCATCGTAAATGATCGAATCGGCCAGATCGGCACTGATTTTGAATTGGGTCGCTTGCGTCCAGCCGCCATCATACACATAATCGATACTGATCCCGGTCAGATCGGTTTCGGTGTAGAAATCTTGGATATGCAAATCCCCGGTCGCTTCGAGATTACAGGCGCCCAACCCGCCGCATCCGGAATTGTAAAAGGCGGAATAGTATCCTTCGACTTTCAGCGTTTTTGCGGGTAAAGTGGCATCGATGATCACGCCCGAAGTCCCGGAATACATTTCAAAAAGCGGAAAATTCAGCGCGGGAATGACGAGTGGTTCGCTATCCGCATCGGTTCCCGAAAAAGAGGCAGCGGTAATGTGATTGAAATACAATTTCCGCGTATACTCACGAGCCACGGAATCGGTCATCAACACGAAATGATTGATGTCGCCATAGGTCCCTTTCGCTCCGTCGATTCCGATTTCCTCGGCTGAAAGAACTCCGACCACGGAAAACTTGCGCCAATCGCTGGGATCTTTATAATCTTCGGCTTGGGAAATAAAGGTGTCCATCAAATCATCGGGATCCAACCCGCTGGAGGTTCGCAACACGATGGCGACTTCGTCGTCTTCGTCGGGAAGAACCCCTCGCAGCATCACCGGATTCGACGATCCGACATAAGAGACCGATAACAACCCAAAACTGTAGTCAGAATAGGAGTTAATGTCCGCCCCGGTAACAAACGCCACCTCGTCATCCAAAAAATAATCATGGACTAAGACCGAACGCGTTCCGGAGAATCCTTCTAGTAGGGAAAGGTCATCGTTAGTAAACGCCAATCCGTCGGATCGACGGATGACAAGGCGATTGCTGCTCGTATTGAGAAATTGGGCGTTTTGATAATTGAAGTCGTACCCTTCGCGGTTTTCATCGAGGGATCGCGTGAACGCCCCATAGGTCCATGCCACAAAAAAGGTGGCAATGAACAAAGTGAACCACAGAAAGAAAGTCTTTTTGGGAGTGGCCAAAAGATTGTTGAACGACATTCGGACAATCTGCCAAAACCTAATCTTGGCTTGGGCATCGCCGATGATCGGGAGGGGTTGTTTGTCCGCCCTCCGAAGCGCGATGTCCTCAACGATTTCACCGTCGTAAATCCGGATTTTACGGGTGGCAAAGTGCTTCACCTGGTCAAAATCATGGGTGACCAGGATCACCAGTTTGTCTTTTGATATTTCCTGAAGGAGTTCCAAAATCTGCCGACCGGATTCCGAATCCAAGTTCCCCGTGGGCTCATCGGCAGCAATGATCGGGCAGTCTTTAGCCAAAGCCCGGGCGATGACGACGCGTTGTTTCTGCCCCCCGGAAAGCCGGGTTGCACGGTGGCGAAGGTGTTCGCTCAATCCGACGCGACCGATAATTTCAAGGGCTCGCCGCCTGACTTCCTTTCGGGGAATTCCCGCCAGCAACATCGGGGCCTCCACGTTTTGCAAAACGGTATAGCTATCGATCAAATTATAGTTTTGAAACACGAAGGCAACGTATTTCTTGCGGAAATTTTCCATATCCTCCGTGCTGAAATACGAGGTTTCTTCCCCGTTGACGTAGATTTCGCCTTCTTCATAGGAATCGATTCCGCAGATGACATTCAGCAAAGTCGTTTTGCCAGAACCCGATTCCCCGACGATGGCAACGAACTCGTTGACATGTAGTTCCAAATTGGCTTTCCGCAGCCCCATCGCGATAACGTTGTTGGTGCTATAGAATTTTGAAACATTGACAAGTTTGATCAAGTCGGCCACCTCACTTGTAAAAGCCATTATATCACATTAAGAAGGGCGATGTCTTGGGATTTTCGCGGGTATTTTGTAAAAAAAGAAAAGTCAGAACATGTCTGACTTTACTGAATGGTTGATTATTGGACTTCGATTTCGGCGAAATCGAGTTCGATCGGGGTCTTCCGTCCGAACATATCGACAAGGATTTTAACGGTTCCTTTTTCGTCGTTGATGCTTTCGATCGTGCCGACCCGGCCGATCAATGCACCAGAAGCGACTTTAACGGTCTGCCCGACTTTGGCGTTGAGCTTCTGAACTTGCAACAAGCCGCATTTCTTTAGAATCGGGTTGATTTCTTCCGAAAGCAGCGGAATCGGTTTGGTTCCTCCGCCGGAACTTCCCAAAAAGCCGGTAACTCCAGGGGTGTTCCGGACGACAAACCACGAATCGTCGGTAACGATCATCTCAATGAAGACATAACCGGGAAACATTTTGACCATTTTCTCTTTGGTGGAACCGTCGGCCTTTTTTTCTGTTTTCATTTCTTCGGGGATCATCACCTGAAATATCAGGTTTTCCATCTGCATCGTTTCAATGCGGCGGAGGAGATTCTCTTTGACCGAATTTTCAAAACCGGAATAGGTTTGGACGATATACCACAAACGTTTATTTTCCATCATGGGAACCCGTCACGATCAGTTCTTGACAATCAGCTTGAACAGCGGATCGAGGGCGAGACCGTAAATAATGAAGATGGCCATCAAAAACAGCAAGAAACCGAAAACCCGGATCGAGTTGACTCCCAAGATTTTCGCGGTGGGCCAAGTCACTTTCTTCATCTCGGCGATGCTCGGACGGAGCAACGGCCAAATCAAGAAAACAATGACAAGCGCTCCCACCAAAATCAAGAACGAACCGGTGAGAATGCGGGCCAAATCGGTCTGGAAGAACCAGTTGATGAACTCGTATTCGGACTGACCAAGGATCTTGGTCAAATCGGTGGAACCGAATTTTCCGATGACGATATAAACGCCGTAAAGGATGAGGACGGGGGAGAGGATGATCAGGAGGATGTTTTCAATCTTGTATTCCTTTTTCAAAATCTCCATGACCCGTGATTTCTTTTCTTCCGGAGTCATCGCCAAGCGGGCTTCCCGGGCTTTGGCGCGGGCTTGGGCTTTTTGTTTGCGAGCTTCCGCTTTGGCGGCGAGCTTTTCTTCTTTGGTGGGCTTTTTGATTTCGATATCAGCCATGATATCCTCCTACTTGCTTTCCTTGTGCAAGGTATGTTTCTTGCATTTGGGGCAATATTTGTTCAACTCTTGCCGGACGGTGTGTCCGGTCGTTTTTTTGATCTCATAATTTCGTGACAAGCATTCGCTGCAGATCAATACGGTTTTATCTTTCATCTTTATCAACTCGCTTGCTTTATTAAATGTATCAAAATTCACCCGTTTTGTCAAGAAAATCCTCATTGCAAATGTATTTTGATCTTTTTGCGGATGCGGTCCACGGCATTGTAGACTTTTTTGACCGTGGAGCCCGTTTTCACTGCAGTGGCGTCGATGTCACGGCCTTCGATGAAACGGGCCTGAAAGACGGCGCGCTCATATTCCGAGAGCAAGGCCAGGGCGCTCTCGATCTCGGCGGGGGTGTATACATCCGGTTCCCGTTCCTCGACATCGTATTCCACAAGGCGGGGAAGTTTTTCGACCATGAAACGAATTCGTCGTCTTCGCGACCGAACGATCGTAATGAAGTGATGTTCCAAGTTGGTTTCAAAGTAACGAGTGAACGACTTATTATGGGAATCGTTGAATTTGCGGACGGATTTATACAAAACGATCATTCCTTCTTGAAAACAATCGTCAAATTCGTCCGTTAGGTTGAAACTGGAGATTTTTTTCGCAACTAGGTATTTGTATTTCTCGAACATCAGTTCCAAAGCTTCTTCGTTGCCTTGGTTGATGAGATCGATGATTTCAAAGTCGTTGTAGTTGCGAAAGTCCATTCTCTCACCTTGTTCGTCTACGCAGAATATCAAAGATCAAAATGCCCGCGCTCACCGAAGCGTTGAGACTGTTGGTCTTTCCCACCATCGGGATCCGGACATTATAATCGGCGTTTTCTTTCACCAGGCGGCTGATGCCCTTTCCTTCGTTGCCGAGGATCAGGCAAAGCGGAACCTCGACTTGGATTTCATCATAGGATTTTTCGGCCCGAAGGTCGGTGCCCACAATCCAAAATCCGCTCTTTTTTAACTTCTCTATGGTTTGGTTGAGATTGGTGACTTCGATGATGTCCAAATGCTCGATGGCTCCGGAAGCGACCTTCACGACCGTTCCGGTGACCGCCACATTGCGGTTTTTCGGAATGATGATGGCAGACACGCCTCCGGCCTCGGCGCTGCGGATGATGGCTCCGAAATTGTGGGGATCTTCAATTCCGTCCAACATCAAGACTAACGGATTTATCACGTTACGGATGCGGACAAGCCCTTCTTCAAGCGTCCAGGTTTTGTATTCTTCGACTTCCATGACGATTCCTTGGGTGTTTCCGAAAAAACGTTTTTCAAAAAGCGCTTTATCCAAAGTCGTCATGCGAATCCGCATTTCTTTGGCGGTTTCACAAAGATCCTCGTTGGTGCCTTGGACGACAAAGCCTTGAAGGATCTTTTTCCCCGACTCCAGGGCCTCGCGGACAGCGTTTTTTCCATAAATTTGCACTGACATCTTGTCACCACTTTCATTGTATCATGGATTGGATTAGAATCGTTTGGAAAGAAAAAGCCATTTTTTTGATCGAAATCCCGGGTTCATTCGGCGTTTTGTTCAATCAATCGGATGCTCTCGGCCACCAAATCGTCCAATCTGGTGTTTTGATTCTCCAAAAAGAGGTGACCGATGACCGCTTCAAATCCGGTGGCTTGGTGATAGGTCCCGAGATCGGCGTTTTTGGGTTTGTGAGTGGATTCGGCATTGCGACCACGCTTGAAGATGTCCTGTTCCCGTTCGGAAAGCCACCCGTTTTCCAGTAAAACCCGGATGGCTTGGGCTTCACCACCGGCGGAGGTGTAACGGATCGCTGCGGAATGAAGGTCGTTGACTTTGGTCAGCCCTTTGTCCAGCAAATACTTCCGTATTCGAAGTTCCCAAACCGCGTCGCCCAGATAGGCCAAAGTCAAGCCGTTAAACATATTCATCTAGAGCAGGTTCCTCTCTGTCAATTGCTGGCGAAGACTGTCCGCGGCGGCGAAATCTTTGTTCTTCCGGGCCGCTTCCCAGCGGGAAAATAAGTCTTTTTCATCGAGGGTCAGCGGTGTTTGCCGGACTTCCAAACCAAGAACCGATAACATACGATTCATTGCATTCAACGCTTGATTCATCCCGGAAAGGTCGCTTTTTTGACGAGCGAATTGGTTCACGATTTTCCACAACTGATTCAAAGCGGTCAAAGCATTGGCGGTATTGAAGTCGTTTTCCATGGCTTCGTCGAAATCCGCCAACGCGGTTTGAATTTCCGGGAGGACGGGAAGGGCGGTCGGATCGAGGGCGCTTTGAAGATCCAACGCGCGATGCAGGGCGCTGACGCTTTTTTCCAAGCGTTGCCACTCTTTGTGATATCCTTCCAAACCCTCTTCGCTGTAATTGATGGGGCCGCGGTAATGGGTGGCAAGCAGAAACATACGGAACCCTTTGGGATCGACTTTCAAGTCTTTGACCAAAACGAAGTTCCCCAAACTTTTGGACATTTTTTCCCCGTCGATATTCATCCAGCCGTTATGCATCCAATACCGGGCGAGCCGATGTTGATGGCAGGCGATGGATTGGGCAATTTCGTTCTCGTGGTGCGGAAACAATAGGTCCATTCCGCCGCCATGAATGTCGATTTCTTCTCCGAACAAATTGTCGATCATCGTGACGCATTCGGTGTGCCATCCCGGCCGACCAACGGAAAATGGCGATTCCCAGCGAACGCCTTCTCCGGTCCGTTTCCATAAAACGAAATCCAATGGGCTTTCTTTCTTTTCATTAACATCGATCCGAGCACCGGAAAGCAACTCGTCGATTTTCCGGTTGGAAAGCTTCCCGTAGGATTCAATCCGGGAAACTCGGAAAAATACGTCGCCGTCAACTACATAGGCAAACTCTTTTTCTACGAGATCAGCGATGAAAGCGATGATGGATGGCATGCATTCGGTGACCCGAGGTTTCCAATAATCCGTTTTGCAACCGAGACGTTCCAAGTCCGCAAGAAAGGCTTCGATGTAGCGGTTGCTGACGGCGGTTTCTGAGACCCCTTCCTCTTTGGCTTTGGCGATGATCTTGTCATCGACGTCGGTGAAGTTGGAAGCAAATCGGACCGTGTATCCCTTTGATTCAAAATAACGGCGCACGACGTCGAAAAAAATGACGGGGCGGGCGTTCCCGATATGGATGTAATTGTAGACCGTCGGTCCGCATACATAAATCGATACCTGATTTTGGTGATGCGGGATGAAGGTCTCCAAAGCATTGGTATAGGAATTATAGATTCTCATGATTTCACATCCTTTTACGTATAATCCATTATATGAAAAAGCCGCGCGGTTTTCAAGAGCGAAGGGCGAAAACCATCGGAAGGCAACGGGTCGTTCCCGGGAGATGGGGACAAAAAAAGAGCATCAGATTGCTCTGAAATGCTCTTTTTACCGGCTTACAAGGTCTTCTCTTACAGTTTGACTATGTTTGCAGCTTGCGGGCCACGAGCGCCGTTGGTAACGTCAAAACTTACTTTTTGTCCGTTTTCCAGAGCTTTGTAGCCTTCGCCTTGGATCGCTGAATAGTGTGCGAAAATGTCTTTCCCATCTTCTCCAGTGATGAATCCGTAGCCTTTTTCTGCATTAAACCATTTTACAGTTCCGTTCATGTGTTTCTCCTTAATTTATTTTTGATGCTGAATTAATTATACAACTGTCTTTTTTAAAATGCAAGATATTTCCTCAAAAACTTATCCCCGCCCCGGAGACGGGGCGGGAGGGGTCATTCGGCCTCTTCAGAAACGTGATCGGAAGCCGGTAGCGATTCTTGCGATGAGGTGGAACCCTCTTCCAAAAGTTCAACTTTGGCGATTTTTTCGAACTTGTTCGTGATTTTTTCCACCCGAGAATTGACTTCCGAACTTTGACGGGAAAGTTTGCCGATGTTGTCGTTCAATCGGGTCCATTCTTCCGCGAATTTGTCAAAGTCTTTGGTCAGAGCCAGCAATTGTTTGATGATTTCGCGGGTGTATTGTGTGCGTTTGTGATCCAACGACACCGCCCAAAGCGAAGAAAGCAATGGGACAAGGGTGGTCGGGGATACGATGGTCACACGTTTTTGATGCGCATATTCGACTACATTGGGCAGACGGGAGTGGACCATCGCCAAAATGCCGTCGGATGCCACGAACATCAAAGCGAAATCTGCCGTCAACCCCGGGATGATATATTTGTTGGAAATGTCGGTGATGTGTTTCCGGACTTCCGCCCCGAATTGGGAAATCAGTTTTTCTTCGGTTTCGGGATCCGGACGATTTTTGTCAAATAATTGAGAATAGGCTGAAAACGGAAATTTTGAATCAATGGCGATGACGGCATCCGGCATGAAGATCACGGCGTCAGCCCGAACGGATTCGCGTTTTCCCGAAGCTTCGCGAATGGTATACTGAGTTTGATAAAGCCCTTTATTGTCTCCGAAAACGCTGAACAGCAACTGGTTCAATTGGAACTCACCGAAAGATCCCCGGGCTTGATTGTTGCGGAGGATGTTTTGAAGTCCGATCATCTCGGTGGACAACCCCTGAATGTTTTTCTGGGCTTCGTCGATGACCTTGACACGCTCGGATATCTGGCGGAAGGTTTCGTTCGTTTCCATAAAACCTTTGGAGAGCCTATCTTCGACTTTTTCGTTGATTGCGCCCATCCGTTTGTCCACAGCTTCCCCGAGGCGCGTGAAACTGTCGTTGAGCCGGGTGGTGATTTTTTCTTGGAAGGTCCCCAATTCATTGTTGACGGAAAGACGGAACGCGGCAATATTTTCCGATGATTTGCTGTTGTTGTCAGTCAATTTGTCGTTGACCTGATCATTGAATCTCATCATCGACTCGGCCAAAGCTTGCGCAACGCTACCTTTCATTTCCGCAATCTTTTCCACCATTTCCAGTTTCATTTCCCTGACTTCCTTTGCGGGATCAAGCCGGTGCCTTCCGCTCAAGGAAAAAACCGACAACACCAAAATGGCGATGCCGATGACCAAGATCCCCAAAGTTGCGTATTCGACCCAACCCATACAAAACCTCCCGTCTCCCTAAAACAAGGGACTGAAAAGATTGACCAGGCCTTGGATGACCCGGCGGAAAAACCCACGTTTTTGCCAAATGGTTTCGGATACCGCCGTCGACCGCGACAGATCTGCGGAAAAGGCGGTAACCACATCGTCAACGGCTCGATTGGCAAACACAGCCGTGACTTCAAAATTGATATGAAAACTCCTAGGATCAAAGTTAACCGACCCGACCGAGGCGACCGTATCGTCGATGACCATGATTTTGGAATGAACAAAGTGTCCGGTCAGTTCGAAGATTTTTATTCCGTAGTTCAACAGCGGTTCATAATATGACTTGGTAGCGAATCCGACCATCATCCGGTCGCTCATCCCAGGAACGAGGAAGGTGACGTCCACTCCGCTTTTAACGGCGATTTTCAACGCCGACATCAACTCAGGATCGATGATCAGGTAGGGCGTGACGATTTTGATCGATTTTTTGGCCGAAGAAATCATTTTCAAGTAAACATCCTTGATCAAACCGTTTTCGAAGTCCGGCCCGGACTCGACGACGGAAAACAGACCGGGAAAGGATTCGACGCTTTTATCCAACGGTTTTTCCAAGAGCGCACCCGTGATGTAATACCAGTCTTTGACGAATACATTTTGGATGCTGGTGACCCCGTTCCCCTTGATCAGCAAGTGACTGTCTCGCCAGAAACCGAATTTCGGTGATCCGTGATTGTATTCGTCCCCCAAATTCATGCCGCCGACGAAACCGACGTTCCCGTCGATGACAGTGGCTTTGCGGTGATTTCGGAAGTTGACGTTACTGTTGAAAAGCGAGATCCGCTGCGGATCAAAGACGGCAATCTTGACCCCAGATGCCCGCAGGGACTTCAGATAATCTTTCTTAAGGTGGTGGACACTGCCAAAGTGATCATAAATGAGGTAAACATCCACCCCCGCTAAGGCCTTTTCCTTCAAGATGTCCATCACTTGCCGGCCAATCCCGTCGCTTTTAAGAATGTAGAATTCCATCATGATGTACTCTTTTGCGCGTCGACATTCTTCCATAAGGCGCGGAAAGAAAACATCCCCGTTGTTTAGCAGTTCCACGCGAGTGTCGTCCTGATAAACCGAGCGCCCGGTGGTCTCTTTGATGAAACCAAAGATTTCACCGAATGCGAATCGGTCCAAATCGGGTTCGGTCGGCTCTTCCAATTTCAAGAAAGCTTTTTGGGCAATCAAGGGACGTCGTAAGGCCAAACGCCGAGTGGTGAAATCCCGAGCGAAGATAACATAAAGGGTGATTCCTACGATTGGTGCGAGCAACATGACGAGAATCCACGGAGCTTTATTGGTCGCGTAGGTCTGTTTCAGGACCAGCCGGAAAACGATCACAACGGCCAAAAAGCTCAATCCGATTTCGATGGAATAGATCGTGATCGGCCCCGAAAGGATTTCAATGCCGCTTTGTTCGAACAAATTCCCAATCAATTCGAAGGTGTTGGATTGAACCAGCAAAATCGTATATACAAAGCTGACAATGACGAACAATAGGATAACCAAGAATCCCCGTTTCATTTGGGACCCCTCCTAACCAATTCGTGAATATTGTATCACACAAATGTGAAAATGAGGTGAATCCGATAAAAAAGGATCGCCCTTCGGCGATCCATGATGCAATTATCATTCGGGTTTGATTTCAAGGGTTTTGGCAGCGGGGGAATATTTGCGAACAGAGCCGATCGCGCTGATGCAGGTGTCTTTTTCCATATAGGTTTCGCCCGTCAGCAACAGCTGATTGTTGGTCGAATAGAGTTTGAACTGGAACCGACCCTGTTTGTCCTTGGAAACGCGGAAGTTGGCGTTTTCCACTGCTTTCTTAATGGTTTCCAAACCATTGATTGCGTTGGTCTTGCCTGCATATCCTTGGCTGACGAAAAGAACTTCTGCGTTGGATGCCTTCAGGCGGAACAACCACTGCCCGTTTTCTTCAAACAACTCGTACTTCCCGTTTGGATTGGCTTCCACGGGTTTGATTTCGACGATTTCCTCCCGGACTTCTTCCGGGGGAATTTCATCCAAAGTCACGACTTTTTCCGTTCCGAAGAAACGTTTGACCGACTCAATCGCCGACTCGCAACGCTTCTTGGAATCGTAGAATTCACCGACGGCAATCAAACGGCGGCCGGCGGCCGAATTCAGAAGGAATTGCGAATAATTGTTCTTGTCCGTGTAGATTTCGAAATTTCCTTCGGCCACATTGCGTTTGAGTGTCTCGATTCCGGATTGGGCTCCGGTTTTGGAAACATAACTTTGGCTGACAATCAGGATCTCCCCGTTAGAAGCCTTCAGCCGATATTTGAAAAAGCCGGCTTCGGGATAGATCTCATATTTCCCTTGATAACGGGGCGCACTTTTCTCGGGGGCCCCTTCAGCAACTGCCGAAACAGGTTTTTCCGCTGCTTTTGCCACGGGCTTCGGTTCCGATATGGGTTCCAACTTCGGTTCCGGCTTCGGCTCGGCCTTTGGCTCCGGTTTCGGTTCTGGCTTTGGCACAGGCTTGGGTTCGGGCTTTGGCTCGGGTTTGGGTTCGGGCTTTGGCTCAGGTTTGGGTTCGGGTTTCGGCTCAGGTTTGGGTTCTGGTTTCGGTTCGGGCTTGGGTTCTGGTTTCGGTTCGGGCTTGGGTTCTGGTTTCGGTTCGGGTTTCGGTTCGGGTTTCGGCGCTACTTTCAGAACGGGCTCCGGGGCTTTTTCGGAGATCGGGGCAGGTTTCACCGGGGTAATGGTTTCTTCGGGTTTGGTTGCCGGTTTTTCGACCGGTTTGGGTTGTTTTTTCTTAAACCATTTGAATAAACACATTATGGATCACCTCTTATTTTCATTATAGCACAACCCGAAAACGTGACAAGGCGCCAAGTTAAATTTCTGATTTCTTTCCTGTTCTTTGATCGAATTGCAGACGATATAGATTATAGTATTGTCCCTTCAAACGCAAAAGTTGCTGGTGATTGCCCATTTCGATGATCCGACCTTTTTGCATCACCACGATTCGGCTAACGTGTTGAATGGTCGAAAGCCGATGCGCCACGATGATCATGGTCCCGATATTCATCATTTTTTTCAACGATTCCTGAATCAATTCCTCGGTTTCCGTATCGATGTTGGCAGTGGCCTCGTCCAAGATCATGATCGAGGGTCTTCGGATCACCGTGCGGGCAAAACTCATTAATTGCCGCTCCCCGGCGGAAAAATTGTTTCCGCGTTCTCGGACAGGCTCTTGATATTTTCCCGGCAATTTTTCGATAAAGCGGTCGGCATTGACATAGCGGGCGGCTTCCATCATTTGTTCTTCCGTCAAAGAATCATCGCCCATGCGGATGTTGGATGCGATGGTCCCCGAGAACAGGAATACGTCCTGGAGCATTTGCCCGATCCTGCTTCTCAAGGAAGCCAACTGAATTTTCTTGATATTGATGCCATCGATGAGGATTTCGCCCTTTTGGATATCATAGTTGCGAACAATCAAACTCATGATCGTGGTCTTTCCCGAACCTGTGGCACCGACGAAAGCCAGGGTCTCTTTCGGGTGAACGATGAAGGAAACGTCTTTGAGGATCCAATCTTCCGCTTGGTAGGCAAACCAGACGTTGCGGAATTCGATTTCTCCCTTTACTTCAGCCAATTCGACAGCGTCCGGAGCATCGACGATTTCCGGTTGCGTATCAAGGACTTCGAAGATGCGCTCCCCGGAGATGAATGCCGACTGCATGATGTCAAACTGCTCGGCCAATTCCTGAATCGGATCGAAAAATTTGTGAATATATTGGGTGAACGCAAAGAGAATGCCGACGGTGATCGCGCCCGCCATCACTTCCCGAGCGCCAAACCAAAGCGTGATGAAAAGGCCCGCGGCATACAGAAGATACATTAACGGTCGATAAATGGCGTTGAGGACCGTCTGCAGATAATTGGATTTGTATAACTCGCGGTTTTTATCTTTAAACTGGTTCATCTTGAACGATTCCCGGTTGAAGATCTGAATCATCCGCATTCCCGATAGATGCTCCGAAAGGAAAGCGTTGATGCCGGAAACGTGGTAACGGATTCGCCGATAGACCTTTCGGGCATAAACTCGGAAAACCACCGAGGCGATGACGACGAAAGGAACCACCGCGGAAATAGCCAGACTTAAGCGGTCGTTCAAAGCAAACATCAGGATGAAGACGCCGACGATGGTCAAAGAGTTTCGCAGTAGGTTGACGATGACATCGGTATACAGGTTATTCAAGGAGTTCGTGTCGCTGGTTACCCGGGTAACGAGTTTTCCGATGGGTACCTTGTTGAATTGAGCGGTGGAAAGAATTTCCACATGATTGAACACGTCTTCCCGGATTTTGAAGATGATTTTTTGACCGGTTTTTTGCAGCAACATCGTCTGCTGATACGAAAGAAAGGCATTGGCGACCATGGTCAAGAAATAAAGAACGGCGATGAGGAGAATCCTGCCGAAATCAATCGGCGATTCCCCTAAGGAATCCAACACTTCCGCAAACAACAACGGGCCGATCAAATCCAATCCGACCAATACCAAGACCAAGAATACGGCAAGCGCCAATTTTCGATAAAAGGGGCGCACATAAGCGAAAAGGCGTTTGACGATAACCCAATCGGTCATTTTACGGAGACGGATCGAATCGATGTCGATATACTCATCCTTTTTGGTTTTCTTCGCCATCGTCTTCACCCCCTTCCACGGCTTCTTCCAGTTTTTGCCGGAGAACCATATCTTTATAAAGGGGGCTGGTGGTCATCAAATCGCGATGCGAACCCAAAGCGACCAGGCGACCTTCGTCAATAACGGCGATTTGGTCGGCTTCTTTGATGGTGGAAATGCGATGGGCGATTATCATCGTCGTCTTTCCTTGACGGAGAGCCTTGATGTTTTTTAAGACGATTTCTTCCGTCTTGGTGTCGACGGCCGAAAACGAATCGTCCATGATCAGAATCTGTGGGTCCTTGATCAATGCTCGGGCGATGGAAACTCGTTGCTTTTGACCCCCGGAAAGGGTCACACCGCGTTCCCCGACGACGGTGTCATACCGTTGTGGGAACTCGTCAATGTTTCCGGCAACGTCGCTTTTCTCCGCCATGTCGACGATGCGCTCGAGCGAAACATCGTCTTCGGCGAACGCGATATTGTTTCGGACGGTATCCGAAAAAATGAAGTTGTCCTGAGGAACATATCCAACCGCATCGCGGAGGGTCCGAATGGGGAGTTTCATGATGTCGACTTCGTCGACGAAAATTTGACCCGGGTCAAGGTTGTAGAGTCGTAGTAACAAGTCGACCATCGTGGTTTTACCCGAACCGGTGCGGCCGATGATTCCGACTGTCTGACCTTTTTCGATCGTGAAATGAATGTCGTCGAGAACCGTCGCCCGGGAACCGGGATACCGGAAAGTAAGGTGGTTAAAGGCAATACGACCTTGAATCCCGCCCTCGGGAACCGTCGCGTCGGGAGCGTCGGTGATTTCCACGGGTTGATCCAAAAACACGCCGATGCGGTCCAAACTGGCCTTGGCCTGAGAGCGCATGTTGATCAGTCGGCCGATGGCCATCATCGGCCAAACCATCGTTCCGAAATAGGATGTGTAGGTCGAGAGATTGCCCACGGTGAATTTGCCCGGATCGCCTTCGGGGAGACCAAAGGTCCGATACACCAAATATCCACCAAAAGCGATGATGATGATGCGAATCAGGGTAATAAACACCTCGATCGCCACATGCATCATCGTGTAGGCTTTGATGAAAGCGACATTTTTGTCGTAATTGTCCTGATTGACCTTTCGGAAAGTTCGCATTTCCCGAAGTTCGTTGACAAAGGCCTTGATGACTCCGATTCCGTAAAAATTTTCCTGCGTGAAGTCGCTCATGTTTTCAAAAGCCTGTTGGCGTGCCAGAAATTTCGCCCGAGTGATTCGTCCGATGAAAGCCGCCAACAGGGAAATCATGATCAACGGGATCGTCGCCAGAAGGGTCATGCCCCAGTCCATCCGGAACATTTTGTAAAACGCCATTCCTCCGAGGAAGATGACGTCGAAAAACATAATCATTCCCATGGCGAAGGACTGTCGGACTGCCTCGAGATCGTTGGTGAAAAGAGCCATCAACCCGCCGGTTTTGTTTTCTTGATAATAGCGTTCAGACAGTTTTTCCGCATGGGAAAAAAGGCCGTTCCGCAAATCGAAATCGATTTTCCGGGAGGTCCCGAAAATGAAAATTCGCCAAAAAAACCGACCGACTACGATTGAACCAGCCAGCAAAGCGATATTCCATACATGATCACGAAGAATCAGCTCCGTCAACGTCCCGGTTTCCAAACCATCGACGATCGCCCCGATAATATCGGGGATTATCAATTGAAGGTAGTCAACGGCGATCAGTGCGGCGATGCCCAAAAGAAAGGAAAAGGCATATTTTACATAAAAACGATTGACGTGTTTTCCAAAAATCATGATCGGTTCACCCCGCAAAATCCATGAACATTATACCCTATTTCGGTTGAAAAAACCATTTCTTTCCTGAAGGCGGTTCCTGATCCCGGGCATCCGACTTGCTTGGAGACCCGCACGGATGATATAATCATCCCCGTGAGGTGATTTCGATGCGGAAGTGGATGAAATGGACGATGACTATATTTGCGGGAACGCTGTTGGCGGCATGCCAACCCCGACCGGTGGCGGAGAAAATCTCCGCCTCCAAAGGAAAAACGATGATGGAAGAGAATGAAGACGTCATTTTGGTCGACGTCCGTACTCTGGAAGAGTTCGCCGCGGGGCATATCGAGGGAGCGATTCTGCTGCCTTTGGCTTCGATTTCCGCCCAGGCCTCAACGGTCATTCCCAACAAAAAAGCCATTTACATTATTTATTGCCGCAGCGGAAATCGCAGTGCCCAAGCCGTCGATTTATTGGCGGAAATGGGTTACGAAACCTTATATGATATGGGCGGAATCATCGATTGGCCTTACGGGACGGTAACGGATTGATGACCGCGAAACGCTTGGAAGACATCGACCCGAGTGTCTTGTTTTCTTTGGTCAACACCAAGCTTCGCGACGGCATTCCTTCTTTGGAAAAGTTGTGCGAGCAGATGGATTGGGACGAACAAGCCTTGGTTTTCCGCTTGGAAAAGGCCGGATTTCAATACGATCCCAATCAAAATCGATGGATCTCCCGATGAAAAAACCACGTCATTTGGCGTGGTTTTTTTCTGTATTGACCGGGGTCGTTTTCTTCCGAGACGATTTCTTCCGCTTTTTGGATGTGAGGTCCGCCCATGCCTTTCGGAAATTGATTTTCTCGCGATCAAGAATGAAAGCAAGGATTCCCGCTCCCAAAAGGAAGAGTGCGGCCAAAATCAAAAAAGCGCCCAAGGCATAGGTGATCGTGATGGGGATGTCAAAAGCCTCCGCCGTTTCGATCCGCTGCAGATAATCTTCCCCGATCAGAGACAAAAACGGGAAGACGATCATCAAAACGGAACTGACGGAAAGCAAAAAACCTTCCCAAGCATAGGAGTGTCGGAGCGTCTTCGCAACTATAGGAATGGCAAAAGCGATGACGATCAATAGCAACATAAACACTCCGACCGGATTGATTTGGACGATTTCACGTCCTTCCGCGGAAAAACCGAAGAGAAATTGGAACACGCTTCCGGGGATGGCGTCGACGGTGGTATTGAAACGGAATCGGAATGTCACCCCGTTGGGAATCAACATCCACAGAAACGCGCCCAGGATCAAACCCGGGACGATCAAGAAACCGAAAGTTCGAAGGAATTTGCGCATGATGTCACCCCAAGGAAAAGGCGATTAATCGTTTTTCCTTTTCTACTATCATATCACGAAAATGGAAAATGCGAACAGCAAAAAGAAAAGTCCAGGGTGTGGGGTCCTGGACTTTTTTTGGCAGAGATGAAACTAACGTTTGCTGAATTGCGGTGCGCGGCGTGCGCCTTTGAGACCGTATTTCTTACGCTCTTTGACGCGCGGATCTCTGGTGATCATTCCGGCCGGCTTGAGGACTTTGCGGTACTCGGGGTTGACGTCCAACAAAGCGCGGGTGATGCCCAAACGGATGGCTCCGGATTGGCCGATGAGGCCACCGCCAAACACGTTGACGCTGATGTCAAAGGTGTTCTCATTGGCGGTCAGGACGAGCGGTTGGCAAACGTCCAGACGGGCAAGCGCGGAGGGAAGATATTCTTCGAAGGCGCGCTTGTTGATGGTGATGAGACCTTTTCCCGGTCTAAGAATGACGCGGGCGACGGCGGATTTCCGACGTCCGGTGCCGCAATACATTGCTGTTTTGGCCATTGTGGTCTCCTCCTATCCCTTGATAACCATGACTTCAGGCTTTTGTGCCTGGTGTTTGTGTTCGTTGCCAGCGTAGACGAACAATTTCTTGTAGTTGGCATCCCCGAGTTTGGTTTTTGGCAGCATACCTTTGACCGCCAGTTCGACGAGACGTTCCGGGAATTTTTCCAGAAGGTCCTTCGCCGATTTGGTGCGCAGTCCGCCGGGATAATGCGAATGGCTGTAATATTTCTTATCCAACCATTTGTCGCCCGTCAGCTCGATCTTGTCGGCGTTGATGACGATCACATAATCGCCGCAGTCCACATGTGGGGTGAACGTCGGTTTGTGTTTTCCTCTCAGCACCGTCGCGACTTCGGTTGCCAACCGGCCAAGCACTTGACCCGCGGCGTCGACGACGAACCATTTTCTTTCAACCGTGTTTTCATTTGCCATATAAGTATTCATTTTGTTTTCCTCCTTTTAAGATACATTAGGAGCTGTGTGGGATAAAACAAAAATGTACCTAGAATATATTATCATCGGAAGGTGGAATAGTCAATGAAAATCATTCTCAAATGATGTTCTTCCGCTGGAAGTTCCCGCGGATTCCGGAGACTCCGGAAATGGTGACAAACGCCTTGGGGTCGGTTTGCTCGATGACGGCGAGATATCCCGGCAATTCGTGGGCGGAGACAATGACGAAGAGCACTTTGTGGGGTTGCCCCGAGTATCCGCCGACGCCGTCGAAAGCCGTCGCTCCGTGGGGCATCCGATGACCGATCGCTTCGATCATTTCCGGACCTTTGTCGGTCACGATTTCCAGACGCATGAAATGGTAGGCCGTATGAATCCGATCGACCACGATCGCGGAGACGCCCTGAGCGAAAATCGTGTAGACGGCGATCGTCAGGCTGTACTGAATTCCCGCAATCAGGATGATGATGCCGTGAAGGATGATTTGGTAAATTCCCACCGATTTTCCGGTCTTGATCGATAAGTATTGAAAAAGGATGGCGGTTCCGCCGCTGGAAGTTCCGACACGGTACAACATCCCGTTGCCCAAACCGGTGAGGATTCCACCCGCGAGAGCGGAAGCCAGCAAGTCGTCTCCCATCACCGAGTAGGTGATCGGGAGCGCCAAAAAGCCGGAGGCGATCAGGATCGATACGATCGAATAGATCACGAAGCGCCGGCTCAGCTTAAAATATCCCAATAATATCAAGGGAATCTGAAACAAGAATGTCAATAAGCCCAGATTAATGCGGATCGATCCTCCGGAGGCATCATGGGTGATGTTGACGATCAGTTGGGCCAGTCCCGTCACCCCTCCGGTATACAGCCGCGAAGGGTTGATGAAGTACATGATGCCCACGCCGATGATCAAGGTTCCGATCACGATCCGTAGGAAAGTCCCGATTTCTTTCTTCCAATCCAGCGTTTTCATGGGCTGATCCTATTGGATGGGGGTGCCCGCCGCCAACGAAGAAGGCAATTCGATCAAGACCGGCTTTCCATCTTTCTCTCCGCACAGGATCATGCCTTCGGAAAGAACGCCGCGTAATTTGACGGGTTGGAGATTCGCCACGACGATCAGGGTTTTGTTCGGCATGGCTTCGGGCGCGACGATTTCCGCGATTCCGGAAACGATCTGGCGAACGCGGTCACCGGTATCGATGTTCATGACGAGCAGTTTGGATGCGTTGGGATGTTTGGCGCAAGAGAGGACTTTTCCCGCCCGGAGATCGAGTTTGGCAAAATCGTCGATGACGATTTCCGGTTTGAGGGGGATCTCCGCCTTGAGGGGAGAACCCGTCATCAGCGATTTGATCCAAGCGGTTTCTTTGTCGGCATCCAGACGCGGGAACAGATGCCCGGGTTCCTTTGCCACTTCGTAAACCGTTTTCTTTCCGAACACCAGACTGTCCACGGTTTGGAATTGCGGTTCGACGTTCAGTGCGGAGAAGATCACCGGATGTGATTCGATCAGAACCGGAATATAGAGGATCGACGTCAACCGCAGCGCTTCCAACAAATGGTAAAGCACGGACTCCAATACCGGACGCAGTCCGGGATCTTTGGCGAGGGCCCATGGAGAAGTCTCATCGATCAATTTATTGGTTTTGGCCACCAATCGAGAAATATCCGCAAGGGCTTGCGGGACTTTGAATTGGTCCATGTCATTCTGATAATCGCGAATCACTTCCGTTGACAATTCTTCCATCTCGATCTCGAATTTGCGGCACTCATGCCCATGGACCGTTTTCCGCACGGTTCCGCCAAAATATTTATTCACCATCGTGACGGCGCGGCTGAGAAGGTTGCCCAGATCGTTGACGAGATCGGTGTTGACCCGCGAAACGAAATCTTCGGGGGTAAAAATCCCGTCGTTTCCAAAGGGCAATTCCCGAACAATGTAATAGCGGAAAACATCAAGACCGTATCGTTCGACGAGAGGTTCGGGATAAATGACGTTCCCTTTGGATTTCGACATTTTCCCGTCTTTCATCATGTACCATCCGTGGGCAAACAGCCGGAATCGGATCGGAACATCCAACGCCATCAGCATCATCGGCCAATAGACCGCATGGAACCGGAGGATGTCTTTTCCCACGACGTGGACGACCTCGTCGCCTCCCACCCAATATTTTTCATAAAGAGACGGATCTTCCGACCCATATCCGAGCGCGGTGAGGTAGTTGGTCAGAGCATCGATCCAGACATAGATCACGTGTTTGGGGTCGGAAGGAACCTGGATTCCCCAATCAAAAGCGGTACGCGATACGGAAAGATCATTCAGTCCCGATTTGACAAATGCCACGACTTCGTTTTTTCGAGTCTCGGGAGTGATGAAATCGGGATGAAGGTCGATGAATTCCAAAAGACGGTCGGCATATTTGGACAACCGGAAAAAATAGGTCTTTTCCTTGACCACCTGGGTGGGACGCCCGCAGTCGGGGCACAGATTGCCTTCTTTGAGTTGGGTCGAGGTGAAATAAGATTCGCACTCCACACAGTAGGAACCGGAATATTCCCCCAAGTAGATGTCGTCTTGGCGAAGAAGCCGTTCAAAAACAGCTTGCACGACCCGGGAGTGCCGCGGTTCGGTGGTGCGGATGAAATCATCGTTTTGGATTCCCAGTTTTTTCCATAAGTCCTTTGCGATCCGGGCGATGTCATCAACGTGTTGTTGTGGCGTTTTTCTGGCTTTTTCCGCGGCCTGCTGGATCTTGAGGCCGTGTTCGTCGGTTCCCGTCAGCATATAACTGTCGTATCCCCGTTGAATTTTATACCGTTTCAGGGTATCGCAAAGACAAGTGGTGTAGGCGGAACCGATATGGAACTTTCCGCTGGGGTAATAGATCGGCGTGGTGATATAAAAGGTTTTCTTCATGATTCTCCCTCGTTTGATTAGAACACGTGATACTGCATTCTTTTCTGGATTTCTTCTGATTTGGTTTTTCCCAAAGCAACTGTGATGACGTCAAAGGCAAATTCCATGACGCACCCCGCCCCGGCGGCGGTGACGATTTTCCCGTCGATGACGCTGGGCGCGTGGACCCGGAGCCCCGCGGGCATGAATTTTTCCGTCCCCGGAAAACTCGTGTACCGAATTCCGTCCAATAATCCCAAAGCTCCCAAAACGCTGGGTCCGGCACAGATCGCGCACATCAGTTTCTTCGCGGCCGCAAACGCGCGAACAAGACGATGGACGGATCCCATCTCCCGAAGGGTGGGAACGGCCGATCCCCCGGGAATGAAAACCCCGTCGTAATCAGTTTCGCTCACGTTGGCCATCATGACATCGGGGATCACCTTCGTGCCGAAAGCCCCGGTCACGACAGGAACGTTTTCGGCGGCGGCCATATCGACAACGATACCCGCGCGTCGAAGGATGGCGACGGTACCCAAGGCTTCGATATCTTCGAATTTGTCGGCGAGCAAACAAACGATTTTCATATCAGAACCTCCCGATGGATGACTTATGATAGATAATTATAGCACCATTTCTTTTTTCGCAGGATCCGAATCCAAATATTCTTTGTAAATGACGCTTTTGGGCACTCCGCGCGCCGCGGCCACTTTTTTCATGGCCTCGGTTTTGGAAAGACCCGCCTCGATAAGGGCATCGACTTGAACTTTGACCGGACGTTCCTCTCGGGGAGCATCCATCTCCGAAGCCCCTTCGACAATCAGGACCATTTCCCCCTGAAGGTCGGTAAGCGGAGTCAATTCGGAAAGTCGCCCCCGGACGATTTCTTCGAATTTTTTTGTGAGTTCACGGGCGATGACCGCTCGACGGTCCCCAAAAGCCCGCCACACATCGTTCAACGTCTCGTTGATGCGGTGGGGGGCTTCATAGAAAACCAATGTTTCCGGGCGATTTTTGAGTGCCTCCAGCTCTGTCCGACGGTGAGAAGCTTTGGAATTCAGAAATCCGTAGAACAGATGCGGGTGAGCGCGAAAACCCGATGCCACCAACCCCGTGAGACCGGCGGAAGCCCCGGGCAAAGCCACGACGTTGAATCCTTCCTCGAAGGCCGCGGCTCCGGCTTCGAACCCGGGATCGCTAACCAGTGGCATTCCCGCGTCGCTGCAGAGGCCGACAGAACGTCCGGCGCGCAATTCGGCGAGGATTTGGGCGGTTTGATTTTCCTTGTTGTGTTCATGATAGGAACGAAGTTCGGTACGGATGTCGAAATGACGGAGGAGTTTCATGGTGACGCGCGTATCCTCGGCGAAAAGGACCGCGACGGATTTCATCGTTTCCACCGCTCGGAACGTCATGTCGCCCAAATTCCCGATCGGCGTCGGGATCAGGTACAAGGTGGGCATGCCGTTTTGATAGGATTGCCTTCGTTCCATTATGAGCCCTTCTTTCCGTAGCGGAAAATGCTCAGAATTTCCGGGGAGTATTCTCCGGAATCCGTATAAACATAGAGCGGTTCCATCAGTTTCAAGCTTCCGGGATTCCCGTGAACTTTGGCTTCGATGAGCATCGAGATGGCGTCTTTTCCCTTTTTGGGATAGACGAACCGCAGGCGTTTCATCGCCATGTCATTCTGCTGCAGGCCACGGACAACGTCTTCTAACCGATCCGCCCGATGAATCAGAAACAACCGCCCTTTGCGACTTAACAGCCGAGAGGATTGAATTAGGATACCCTCTAAATCAATTAAGACTTCATGGCGCGCGATCGTAAGATATTCGTTTTTGTTCAGATTGCTTTCGGGACGATGGCGGAAGAACGGCGGATTGCAGGTAATGATATCGACCGATTCCGGGGGAAACATCCGGTGAAGATCTTTAATGTCCGCCTGGATCAATTCGATCCGCGATTCAAGGTGATTCAGTTCGACGCTTCGACGAGCGAGATCAAACACTTCGGGCTGGATTTCCACCCCGATGATGCGTCGATCGGTTTTTAAGGACAAAAATAAAGGAATCGGGGCGTTTCCCGTCCCGAAATCCATGATGGTCCCGGCGGTGGCGGGAATGTGGACAAAATCGGCCAACAGGGTCGAATCCAAGGAAAAATGGAACATATCGGTCCGTTGGATGATCTTCAGACCGTCATAACCTAAAAGATCGTTGACGATTTCACGGTCTTCCGCCATGGGAAATCCCCCTCACCCTTCGAGGGCTTTTAACTCTTTTTCCGAACCCGAATTGTTGTCTTCTTCCGCGGCCGGTTGTTTGAACTGGACGTCGGCGACCGGGAGCAGTTGGACGGTTCGGTCGGGATATTCGACTTTGACCGTCTGGGTCAAAAAATTGACCTGAACGACTTTCCCTTTTCCCGCCGGCGTAGAGACAAGAGCGTCGAGTTTGGGCATGGTGCGACGATATTCCTTGTAATTGGCATCCTCATAGTTGATGCAACAGAACAATTTCCCGCACAAACCGGAAATGTTGGTGGGATTGAGAGAAAGATTCTGGTTTTTAGCCATTTTGATCGAGACGGTCTCGAATTCGCCCAAGAAAGTCGTGCAACACGTCAACAATCCGCAAGGGCCGATCCCTCCGAGAACCTTGGCACCGTCGCGGGAACCGACTTGACGAAGCTCGATCCGCACGCGGAATTGGGTGGCGAGATCCTTGACCAAATCGCGAAAATCGACGCGCCCTTCCGCGTTGAAGTAAATGATTAACTTCGAGCGGTCCAACGTGTATTCACAGTTGAGAAGTTTCATTTCCAAACGGTTTTTCTTGACCAGTTCGGCGCAACGTTTCAGAATGTCCGGTTGTTCTTGCTGATTGGCTTCAAATTGCTGGATGTCGTGATCGGTAGCTTTGCGGATGATCGGCTTGAGGGCGGAAATCAAATCGCTTTCCTCGATGATCTTCGGATTTTCGGCCACGAAGCCCAGTTCAAGGCCGCGGATGGTTTCAACGATGACTTTATCGCCGAAATGAAGGTCGTGGTGACCGGTTTCAAAATAGTATTTTTTGCCCAATTTGGCAAAATTGACGGAGACAACTTTATATTGCATGCATAAAACCTCTTTCCAATTGGATCAGCAGATTGTCGAAAGCCAAGCTGTCAATGATGTTGTAGCGCAGGCGGGATTTCAAGGCGAGCATTTTTCCCAGGATGTCTTCGAGCCATTCCTGGGAAACCAAAGCGGCCAGCCGTTGTAATTTTTCCTGATCCGGAGTCCAGACAATTTCGGAGACCCGAGCCAGTTTGCAAAGTAATAGATCCTTTTGATACAAAATGAGCAAGGTGAGAAAATAGTCGGTCATCTCGGTGGAGGCGAACACGGCGTCGCGGATTTCCTTGAATCGGAGAACCATCGATTCATCATTTTTTCCCGCGGTTCCATAAAGTTCGGGAACGAGATCGAACATGGCCGTCATTTCGTTCGATTGGGCGATGCGGAGGGCATCTTCGACATTGTTTGTGTATTCGGGAATGACACCCGCCAAGCAGGGTGGGATTTTTTTGGCCAACAGTTCGGAACGGACCACTGCTTTCTCCAAGGGACGGAAATGCATGACCTGGGATCGCGAGACGATGGTTTTCAGCAAAGAAGCGAACTTGTCGGTGAGCATGACGGCATAGATGTCGTTGCCGGGTTCTTCCAACGTTTTCAGCAGTGCATTGGCGGCTTCGGCCCGCATTCGATCCGCCTCTTCCACGATGTAGATCCGGGGCCCGTCTTCCACGGAAGTGCGGGCCAATTCGGAGATCATCTGCCGAATCTGATCGACTTTGATGTTTTCACCGTCCGCTTTGATCGAAAAGACATTGGGATGGGTCCCTTTGTCAATTCGCAAGCAGTTTCGGCAAGTTCCGCAGGGGTTTTGATCGGTTCCCGGATTCAAGCAGAGGAGTCTTTTCGCAAACAAAAGTGCGGCGGCGGGTTTCTTCGTGCCGCGCGGACCTTCGAAGATATAAGCGTGTGCCAGCCGGTTCTTTCGGAAGCTGTTGAGCAGCATCTGAGCGACCTGCGGCTGATACGCGATGAAGTCTTCAAAACGGGAAAAGGACATAAAATCCTCCGAATCAGAGATGACGTTCAATGAGGGCGATCGCGTCCCGGGCGACTTCATCCAAAGGCCGTTCGCCGTTGATCGAATGAATGCGATCGGGATAGCGTTTCAGGAGTTCGAGATATCCGTCATAAAGACGGCGGTGAAAGTCTTGGGTCTCCAAATCGAGACGGTCGATTTTCGTGCGATGGTTGGCGAAAAGTCGGGCCAGGCCGACTTCGGGGCGTACATTGACGAAAACGGTGAGATCGGGCAAAAATTCGCCGATAGCGAAGCGATTGATCGCATACACTTCATCGATTCCCAACCCGCGACCGACCCCTTGATAAGCCAAGGAACTGTCGATGAAACGGTCGCATAGAATCATCGTCCCGGCTTGCAAGGCGGGAATGATTTTTTCAGATAGATGTTGCCGCCGAGCTGCCGCGAACAATAAGGCTTCCGTGCGCGGGTCCATTTCGGTCAGGGCATTATCCAAAAGGATGTCGCGGATTTTTTCGGAAATCCGGATTCCTCCGGGTTCGCGAGTCATCATGACACGCATCCCCCGAGCCGTGAAATGGTCGAAAACGCGTTGGACAAGGGAGCTTTTTCCCGAACCTTCGGGGCCTTCGAAAGTAATGAATTTTCCACTCATGCAAACCACCCGCTTTATGTTACTATTATCTCACAAACGGCGTCCATTTTGAAGTTTTTATTTTAACAAATGCTTGGCCTGTGATACAATATTATCAAAAGGCTCGGTGATTCTATGCAGATCGACATCAACAATCTTTCCTTCGCCTACGGCCATAAACTGGTTCTCAACAACCTGTCCCTGACGGTCCGTCCGGGCGACTTTTTGGTTGTCGAAGGAAAGAACGGAACGGGAAAGACCACCATGATCAAATGCCTTTTGGGAATCAACGCGGTCCCCAACGGGATGATTTTTTTAGATCACGAGGATATCAATGCCTTTCGCGACTGGACCAAAATCGGCTGCGTATCGCAATCGGTGGATGACTTCAACTACGAATTTCCGATCACCGTCAATGAAATCCTCACCATGTCGAAACTGCGGAAAATCAAACAGAACCGCAAACTGAAGTTACTGGATCAG
>JAKLGB010000001.1:17445-67100 GCA_022710895.1 Bacillota bacterium | reverse complement strand
CCCGGCTTATGTTTTAGGAATCATGGGCGGGACGATCACCATCCTCAACGGCGACTATTTTGACAGCCGCTTTCTGTCATTCAGCGCTTTGGAGGGGATGAGCGCCCATATGCTGCTGATCCTTATTCCGGTCACCGACATTGCCATTGGGGGATTTTCCCTGCGTTTTTCGGAATCGTGGAAAGCGATTGTCGGGATTCTCGTTTTGATGGGATGGGCGACGTTGGCGAACCGCGTATTTTATCCCAATTCCGGGGCGAATTACATGTATTTGGAAGAGAACGCCCTTCCCTTTGGCAATGACTCCAACTATTTTTTCTTCTACGTGCTCATTTATCTTTTCTTCTTCGGATGTCTTTTTGGGCTTCCGCCCTTGTTCCGACGAATGAGAGAACAACGAAAAAAACCCGCCGAAGCTCGCATTTGAACGATTTAAAGCCGCCCACGAACGATCGGGCGGCTTTCTTTTCGGGCAACCGATTTGCTAGGAACTCCGGTTTTTGATATAATAAGTTCATCAATGTCATTCGGAGGTACTTTCATGGAAGTCAAAAATCATTTCATCTTAAGCAATGGGGTCGCGATTCCTTCGATCGGTTTCGGAACTTGGCAGATTCCCGAAGGACAGGAAGCGCATGATTCCACCCTTTGGGCTTTGGAAGCCGGCTATCGTCACATCGATACCGCTGCCGCCTACGGAAACGAAAAATCCGTCGGTCAAGCCATTCGTGACTCGGGAATTCCCCGAAATCAGGTGTTCATCACCTCGAAATTGAAAGCGGAACTCAAAGGTTATGAAATCGCCAAGCGCGAGTTCGCGGAGACCATCCGCCGTTTGGGTGTCGATTATCTGGATTTATATTTGATCCATGCTCCGAAACCGTGGAATGTTCATACCGACGGGACCGAGTATGCGGATGCCAATATCGAGACGTGGAAAGCCTTTATCGAATTGTATGAAGAAGGAAAAATCCGTTCCATCGGGGTTTCCAATTTCCGACCGGAACACCTGGATCCGGTGATTCAAGCCACCGGTTTTGTTCCCCACGTTGATCAGATTTTCTTGTGCCCGGGTGCGGCGCAAGAAGAAACGGTCGCTTATTCCCGCCCGAAAGGCATTTTGATCGAAGCCTATTCCCCCTTCGCCACGGGGCGGCTTTTCCAACATCCGGTATTGGCGCAAATGGCAGAGAAATACCAAAAATCCAAAGCGCAGATCGCCTTGCGTTGGAGCTTGCAAAGAGGGTTCCTCCCGCTTCCTAAATCGGTGACACGCGAACGGATCGAAAACAATCTGGATGTATTTGGCTTTTCCATGAATGAACAGGATTTGACGATTCTGGACGGCATCCAATTACCTTTTGCCCATCGATAAGTCCTTTTGCCCGCCCCCGGCGGGCTTTTTTTTGGAAACGGTTGCCCAAATCGTTCGAAAGGGCTATAATGAAAACAGAATCCAGCGAATGCGAGGTGGAACGGATGCGAGTCGTCGACATCGAGACTTGGGAACGACGGGATCATTTCCGATTGTTTCAAAGTTATTCACATCCGTATTTTTCCATTTGCGCCGACGTCGAGGTCACCCGACTGGTCGCCGAATGCGAAACCACCGGGGAGTCCTTTTTCGCCCGGTTTCTCTATTCGGTCATGAAAACCATCAACTCCATTCCCGAATTTCGTTATCGGATCCGCGGAGATTCGGTCGTTCTTCACGATGTGGTCCATCCGTCCTTTACGGTGATGACAGCGGAACACCTCTTTCGATTCGTGACCACCCGCTACGATGCGGATCTGAACACTTTCCTTCTGCGGGTTCGTCAAGACATCGATGTTTCGAAATCGAAAGTCGATTTGTCCGATGCCCCCGGAGTGGACGATTTGATTTATGTATCCTCGCTTCGGTGGGTCTCATTTACCTCGGTAACCCATCCCTATGACGCTGCCCATCCCGATTCCTTTCCGCGGATCACCTGGGGAAAACACCGCTCATCCGAGGGAAGAAGATGGATTCCCGTATCCGTAATGGCCCATCACGGATTGTGTGACGGGGAACACGCCGCCCGTTTTTATGAGTTGCTTCAAGCCGAAATTCGATAATCGTCCCGAGGAGGACCCATGGAAAATTCGAATAAAAAAGTAGCGATCCTGATCGACGCCGAAAACGTAAACTCGGCCAACGCCCGGCAGATTTTCGACACCATGTCGACCTACGGGGAAGTCATCATCCGACAGATTTTTGCCGATTGGTCCAACGAAGCCGTCAAAAGCTGGAAAACCGCGATCTCCAATTACTCGATCGTCTCCAACCAGACTTTTTCCTTCGTTCCCAAAAAGAACACCTCCGACATTGCCATGGTTATCCAAGCGATGAATATCCTCTATGAACGCGAAGTCGACATCTTTTGTCTTGTTTCCAGCGATTCGGATTTCACGCGTTTGGTTCAGGAACTTCGCGAGCGGGGGAAAACGGTGATCGGTATGGGAGGCAGAACATCGATCAAATCCTTTGTTTACGCCTTCAGCGAATTCATCTATCTGGGAGAAGACATCACCGAGAACGGACATGCCAAGACCGAAGATACTCCCATCGTCAAAGCCCCCGAAACGAAACCGTTGGAAATCAAAAAACCCGAACCCGCTCCCGTTTCCGCTCCGGTCAAGCCCAAAGCCAACGAGTTTATTCCCTTGGAGGAAGAACGGATGGATGCGATTCGCGAAATCATCGAGACGCTCATCGACGAGTATGGAAAAGCCTATTACAGCCAAATCGGAACGGACATGAAAAACAAGTTCTCGGACTTCGTTCCCAAAAACTATCATTGCAAATCCTTGAAATTCCTGATTGACAACATCCTTCAGGATCTTCCCGAATTTGAAAAAGGAAAGACCACCCAAGGCAACACCAAAGGCGCGGAAGTCCTTTATCTGATTCGAAAAAAAGAGAAGAAAGTTCCCAATGCGAAATCCTGACCGGGCGGTCAGGATTTTTTCTTTTCCGAGTCGGCGTTTTTGACCCCGAAGACGCCCCGTGTTATAATAAAAGCCGGAAAGAAGGGATACCATGAAACAAATCATCCACATCCAAGGCATGAGTTGTATGCACTGCCAAAAACGCGTCAAAGCCGCGCTTCTCACCCATCGCGAAATTGTCCGCGCCGAAGTCGACCTTTCCACCGGGACCGCCATCATCGAAAGTACCCGGGGAATCGATTTTGATTCGGTCCGGAAATGGATCGATGAAGCCGGTTATCAAGCCCTGTCGATGGAGGACGCGGGACGATAATCCCGTTTTCCATCCCCGAGGTCTTGCAAAAACCAGCATTTCTAGTATAATTAACCTTAGTCGAAAAGGAGGGGATCGTATGGAAAAAGGTCGTATCAGCGTTCCTTTCTCCCTGCTTGAAGAAGACTGTTTGCTCAATGTCGATTACGGCGAGATCACCTCGCCGGAAAAGGTCGGATTCGAAGTCGCCAAATCCGCCCTTTTTGACATTGATTCGGGGCTTGGGTTCCCGTTTATGCATGCACGGGTGGAGACCCCCCTCAAACATTCCTACCGTAACCTGGTGGCTTTCATCCAGACAACAACCTCCAAATACTTTTCTCAAGTGGACGACATGGTCGTGGCGATGAACGAAAAAAGTGTCGATGTTCCCGCTTTTCTGCGGGAAAAGAGTTTTCCCTTTTCGGCTTTCGGCCATCCTGCAGAACTATTTTCCGCCCGGTTTTCCGATCTGCGAGGGTATGCCAAGTTGAGTCGGGAAATACATACCTTTCTGGTATCTTTCCCGAATCCTTCCAACGAGGATTCCATCGAATGTCTGGCGGCATTTTCGTGGGGATTTGTCGAATGGATTGAAAGAAACCGTCATCAAGTCCGCCTTTTGCCGTTTAAAATTCTTGATTTTGAATATTGGAACTATTCCGTGGAGACATTGGAAAGGGACTTCGGAGCTTTTCGGTACGTCCGAAAAGCGAGAGCAACGCAATCCCCCCGATAAAAAATTAAATAACGATGATTGACAGGTGCATAACAGGGAATCCGGTGCGAATCCGGGACTGTGCCAGCAACCGTAAGGTGGATGAAACGCCAAGCCCATTGCGCAAGCGAGAAGGGGCGGAGTAAATCGAAACCGAGTCGGGAGACCTACCTGTTTATCAAATAAAAATAGGGAGAGGACCTATGAAAAAAGTACTGGGCATCATACTTTTCACCGTTTTTGCATTTGGTTTCAGCGCTTGTGATTCCACCATCAATTCCACTGCATCATCTTCCGACGCCGTATTGGGATCGATCACCCTCGAAGTCTATGATACGGGGAATCGCTTGGTTCGATCGGAAACCGTGGCTTATTCGGCCGGAGATACGCTGTTGGGCCTGCTCATGGAAACCTATGACGTTGTCTGTAAGGGTTCGGATGGGGGACAGGATGAAACGTGTTCCTTTCAATCCACCTACGGAACCTATATCATGGCCGTCGATACCGTGACCGCGTTCGGATCGAACGAGTACATTGCCATGTACATCAACGCCGGTTATGCGATGACCGGAATCGATCAAACGCCCTTGACCGACGGATACGTATATGCCTTTAAGCTTGAAACCTTCTGATTCTTCCCGACGGACGCTTCGCGACCTGGTGGTCACGGCGATGCTGCTTTCGGTTCTGCTCGCACAGGAATATCTGTTGATGGGAATCCCCAATGTCCAACTGACGGTTGTTTTGTTGTTGGTATATGCCGCAGTTCTTCCGTGGAGTTTATTGCTGCCATTGGTCGGGGCATATGTATTTTTGGACAACTTCCTGATGGGATCTCTCAATGTCATCTATTTTGTTCCGATGTTGGTTGCCTGGGTACTGCTCGCCGTGATCGCGAAGTGGCTGCGATCCAAACCGTTATGGGCACAAGTAGCCTGGGCCACATTCTTCGGGTTTCTCTACGGTTGGTTTTTCGCGATTCCCCAGGTGATTGTGTTCCGTGTCGACTTTTGGCTCTATCTTGCGGCCGATTTGGAATTTGAAGTGTTGATGGCTGCCTCGAACCTCGTATCGGTTTCCCTGCTCTATCTGCCGCTCAGCCGTTTGTTAAAGTCCCTTTGGGGTTCTTCGGAATCACCGGAAATCACCCTTTGAAAGCAACATTGATGGAAAACGCCTTCCCGCAAAATCGGGAAGGCGTTTTTGATTCATGCACGGAACAGGGCGAGCTCACCGTTGCGGAAGTCGAGGACATAATCGATCCGCGGAAGAATCTCGCCGCCGATGATGGCACGGGCGACGAAAGTTTCGACGTGGTGCTGGATGTAGCGTTTGATCGGCCGCGCTCCGTATTCGGGGTCAAAGGCGTTGTCGATGATCGCCTTGCGAAGGTCATCCGTGAAGGAAAGATGCAGGTTTTGACTTTCGAGTCGGGTTCGAAATTCGCCAAGGAGTTTGTCGACGATCTTGATTTGCGTATCTTTGGATAACGGGCGGAAAAGAATGATTTCGTCGATGCGGTTCAGAAACTCGGGTTTGAAAGTCCGTTTGACCAAGTCCATTACCAGGGTCCCGCCATTGTCGGGATCGCGCATCAAGTATTCGCTGCCAAGGTTCGAAGTCATGATGATGATGGTATTTTTGAAGTCGACGGTGCGGCCTTGGTTATCCGTCAATCGACCGTCATCTAGGATTTGCAGGAGGATGTTGAAGACTTGAGGATGAGCTTTTTCGATCTCGTCAAACAGGATGATCGAATAAGGCTTGCGGCGGATCGCCTCGGTCAATTGTCCTCCCTCATCGTAACCGACATATCCGGGAGGAGCTCCGATCAGGCGGGAAACCGAGTGGGATTCCATATACTCACTCATATCGATGCGCACGATGTGGGTTTCCGAAGCGAAAAGTTGTTCGGCCAGCGATTTCGCCACCTCGGTTTTCCCGACGCCGGTGGGTCCGAGAAACATAAAGGAACCGATCGGTCGGAACGCATCTTTGATTCCGGCCCGCTGGCGGATGATCGCATCCGCCACCAACTGAATGGCGTTGTCCTGTCCAATGACGCGTTTTCGCAGTTCGTCGGCAAGCCCCATCAGTTTTTCTCGATCCCCCTGCATCAACTTCGCCACCGGGATCTGGGTCCAGCGTCCGACGATTTCGGCGATGTCCTCCTCGGTGATCACTTCGCTGATCAGTTTGTGAGCCGAAGGATCGGCTTCATTGTTGATTTGTTTTTCCAATGCCGGAATCCGAGAATATTGGAGTTCCGCCACGGCCGAATAATCGTTTTTGTTCAGGGCGTTCTGCATTTCGGTCTTGAGACGTTCCAGTTCGGACTTGTACTTTTTGACCCGATCCATCTGGGCTTTTTCCCGCTCCCATTGATCCTTGAGTGTGGTTTCCTGATGGCGCAAGTCTTTGAGTTCGGATTCGATTTTGCCGAGACGATCTTTACTTAACGGATCGGATTCTTTGGCCAACGCCCGTTTCTCGATTTCCAGCTGCATGATTTTCCGTCGGACTCCGTCCAATTCGGCCGGCATCGAGTCCATCTCGATACGAACGGAAGCACAGGCTTCGTCGATCAGATCGATGGCTTTGTCGGGGAGAAAACGCTCGGTGATGTACCTTTGGGACAGCGTGGCGGCGGCGATGATCGCGGCATCGCTGATGTGGACACCGTGATGAGCTTCGAAGCGGTCCTTCAATCCCCTAAGGATCGAAATCGTGTCTTCGACGGTCGGTTCGTCGATTTGGACTTTTTGGAAACGACGTTCCAAAGCGTTGTCTTTTTCAATGTATTTTCGATATTCGTTGAGAGTGGTGGCGCCGATGCAGTGCAACTCGCCGCGAGAAAGCATGGGTTTCAGCATGTTCGATGCATCCATTGCCCCATCGGTTCTTCCGGCGCCGACGATCATATGGATTTCGTCGATAAAGAGGATGATTTCTCCCTCGGAATCCTTGATTTTTTTGAGAACCGCTTTCAACCGTTCTTCAAATTCTCCGCGGTATTTCGCCCCCGCCAGCAAGCTGGCCAAATCGAGTTCGTAAAGAGTTTTGTTTTGCAAGCCGAGCGGAACATCGCGGTCCACGATGCGGCGGGCGAGTCCTTCGATGATGGCGGTTTTTCCGACGCCGGGTTCCCCGATCAAAACGGGGTTGTTCTTGGTTTTCCGGCTGAGAATTTTGATGATTCGCCGGATTTCCTCTTCGCGTCCGATCACGGGATCGATCTTGCCGGATTTAACTTCTTTGATGATGTTTCGACCGAATTTTTCGAGAATTTCGGGATCGTTTTCGTATTGTTCCATTTCGGGATTATTCATGGTTTCACCTCCGAATGTGATTTCGTAATTATTATACTTCTATTTGTTAGCACTGTCAAGTGCTGAGTGCTAATTTGAATGTGACGATGGTTTTTCCGGCCTTGGAATTGACTTGCCGGCCGGTTTTTGATATAATGCCATCATGAACGAATCACGAAAATCCGTTGCAGACTGCACCGTTGCAGCTGCGACTTTTTTTCAGGAGGAAGCCATCGTGACGACCGAGCCAGGAAAAGACGTTTTATTTATCGGCGGTGGACCCGGAGGTTACGCCGGAGCCATTTACGCCGCCAAAAAAGGGTTATCCGTGATTCTGGTGGAAAAACGGTGGATCGGGGGAACCTGCCTGAATGCCGGCTGCATCCCGACCAAAGCGCTCATTCATGCCGCCGATCGATGGGAAACCGTCCGGACTGCATCCCGATTTGGGGTCATTTCGACTGATCCGATCTTGGATTGGCCGATGGTTCAAGCGCAAAAAGATAAAACCGTTGATACCTTACGATCCGGAATTCGGCTGTTGTTGGAGAAAAATGGGGTCCAAATTTTGGAAGGGACCGCTGAATTCCTCGATGAACGGACGGTTCAAGTGCGAATGGAATCCGGGGTCGAAACGCTACGCCCTTCGCAGATCGTCATCGCCACCGGGTCGAAAACCAAGCATCTTCCCATCCCCGGTTTGGAGTCGCCTTTGGTCACCGATTCCGAAGGCGTTTTGCAATGGTCCTCACTCCCTCAACGTCTCGTCGTCATCGGCGGGGGAGTCATCGGGATGGAATTTGCCTTTCTGTTCGGTCGTTTGGGGGTCAAGGTTCAGGTGTTGGAGTTTCTGCCCCAAATTTTGCCCTCGGTCGATGCCGATATAGCCACTCGTCTGGTTCGATTGGGAAAAGCGTCCAACGTGACCGTGGTCAACGGGGCCAAAGTGCTATCGGTCGCCTCGACACCCGCCGGAACCGCGACCGTGACCTATGAACATCAAGGAGTCGTCAAAACCGTCGAAGGTGACCGAGTTCTCGAAGCCGTCGGCCGCGGCCCGGAATTGTCCGGGTTCGGTTGGGAACGAATCGGCCTCGAACGCGGGAAGAACGGCGGAATTGCCGTCGACGCCCGCATGCGCACCAATTTACCGCATATTCATGCCATCGGCGATTGCACGAATCTCATGCAGTTGGCCCATGTCGCCAGCCATCAGGCCATTGTCGCGGTCGATGACATTCTTGGGTTGGATCACCCGATGGATTATCGTTTTATTCCTTCGGTCATTTTCACAACCCCCGAAATCGCTCAAGTGGGAGCGACGGAAAAATCGCTTACGGAAACCGGGACTCGGTTCCGAGTCGTCAAAATCCCCTACGGTTCCAATGGCAAAGCCTTGATCGAAAACGAGTTAACCGGTTTCGTTAAGGTCCTCTGCGATGAAGAGACCGGTCGTTGGGTCGGCGCCACCGTCATGGGAGCCCATGCCAACGCCTTGATCGCCACTTTGACCGTGGCGATGCATAGCGGTCTTTCCGCCGAGGAGATCAAACACACCGTTTTTGCCCACCCGACCGTGTCGGAATTGATCCATGAAGCTGCGCTCTCTCTTCAAGGAGAAGCCATTCATGTTTGGGAATGATCCTTATGTTCGATGTCCGGATCGTTGATAAACCCGCTTTTGCCGTCATCGGAAAAGAAGGAGCGGGACCTTCTCAGGACAGTTTATCCTGGATCGCTCCGCTATGGAAATCCGCCAACGAGCATTTTTCCGAAATTGCGAATTTTGCCAAAAAAGCGGATGATGGTCGTTTGAGCGGTTTCTGGGGTGCGATGACCGATATGGACCGCACCGACCGTCCTTGGCGCGATGGCCGCGGGCGGTATTTGGCGGGTTGTGAAACTTGGTGGGAGGCGAAAGCTCCCGAAGGCTGGTCCCGCTGGGTCATCCCCTCCTTTCGTTTCGCCGTAGTCCATTGTACGATGCGTACCTATGCCGAAGCCATGCGATATATGACCAAAGAATATCTGCCCTCCCAAGGCCATCTTTTGGTGGGGGCGATTCAGGAATCCTACCTTCCTCTCTATCCTCAAGGAGAGTTGGATCTATATTTTCCAATCGAAAAAGGCCAATGATCGGCTCTGCCGATTCTCTTTCCCCGGAAAGGAGAAAACCGATGATCTATTTAGACTATACCGCCACGACTCCTCCCGATCCGGCCGTGGTATCCGCCTTCAACGCGGTCGCGATGGGGTATCCCGGTAATGAGAATTCCGAACACCAGAGCGGAAAAGCCGCCCGGAATCAAACGGAATCCGCGTCCGAAATGATTCTTCGTCGCCTCCTCGCCCCGGAACATCAGGTGATATTTACCAGCGGTGCGACCGAAGCGAACAATTTGGCCATCAAGGGTTTGGCGGATAAAAAACGGCATTTGGGAAAACATGTGATCACCACTCCGTACGAACACGCTTCCGTGATCGCTTCTTTCGGCGTTCTTCAACGCGAAGGCTTTGAAGTCGAATTTGCCGAAACCGGAAGTGACGGAACCGTCAGATTGGATTCGCTCCAAGCCCTGTTGCGTCCGGACACGATTTTGGTGTCGGTGGGCGCGGTCCATGGGGAAATCGGTATTCGTCAACCCATCGACGAAATCGGCCGATTGTTGGACAAATACCCTTACATCACCTTCCATTCGGACATGACTCAAGCCATTGGGAAAATTCCCGTCGACGTGTCCATGGTGGACCTGGCCACCTTTTCGGGACATAAAATCTTCGGTTTGAAAGGCGTAGGAGCCCTTCTGCGCAAAAAAAACGTCATATTAGAACCGCAAATCCATGGCGGACATTCCACCACGGAATATCGATCCGGAACCCCGCCCACGCCACTTCATGTTTCTTTGGCGGTCGCCCTCGGACTGGCAATGGATCGTGAAGACGACCAACTGCGGCATGTTTACGGACTGAACGTCTATTTGCGGGAACGTTTGGCGGCGTTCCCGGAAGTTCGCATCAATTCACCGGTTTCGGCCATTCCCCACATTCTCAATATCAGCGTTCTCCCGATTCCTGCCGAACAGATGCGGGCTCGGCTCGACGCTCGGGGCATCTGCGTGTCCACGCAAAGCGCCTGTCATTCCGGAAAGGGACGTTCGGAAGCGGTCTTTCGGTTGACGCAAGAAGAACAGAGGGCAAGGACGAGCGTGCGTATCAGCTTATCGCGTTTGACCACTGTGGATGAAATTGACGCCTTGATCGAAGCCCTCGGGGCGGAGTTGGGACGATGAAAGCGGTTCGAGTCGGCGCCCTTTGGTGCCCCAGTTGCTTGATCATGCGGTCGCGATGGAATAAGGTTTTCGCGACCCATCCCGAGATCGAGATCGAAGAAGTCGATTATGACGAACAACCTCAACGGGTCGAAAACTTAGCCGTTGGGACCCTTCTCCCGGTGGTCATTTTAATGAAAAACGATTTGGAAGTGACGCGGGTCATCGGGGAAAAATCCGCCAAAGATTTGGCCCGATGGGCGGAGGAGTGGTTGCGATGAATCGTTGGGGTCGATGGATCTTTTCTCTTTTGCTTTTGGGTTTGCTGACGGGATGGTTTTTCCCTACCGTTAGAGCCGTTCAACCCGTGACTTTGCATTTCTTTTACAGCCCGACTTGCCCTCATTGTCAGGAAGAAGCGGCCTTTTTGGACGGATTGACTGCGGAATTTCCCCAACTTTCAGTCCATCGTTACGACGTCACTCAAGAAGGCACCTTATTTTCAAATGTGATTTCCATGTTGGAGGACGCGCCATACGAGATTGCCGGAGAAACACCGATGACGATCATCGGGGGTGTGGCGATGACGGGTTTCAATCCCCAAACGGAAGCGGATATCCGGCGATTGATCGATCGATATTCGGAAACCCCCGGAACCGACATTGTCCAAAAAGTGATCGACGGAATTCCGGTGGACCTTGCGGATTTCGACAGTCTTTCGTACGTAACGGGGGACTTGATTTGGATCCCCTTCTTGGGAAAAGTCCCCATCGAAACGGTTTCGCTGGGGGCGGCGGCCTTTTTCCTGGGAATCGTCGACGGTTTCAATCCTTGCGCGATGTGGATTTTGTTGTTGCTGATCACCTTGTTGGCTCAAGAGAAGAATCGGAAACGGATGTGGATTCTGGGATCGGCTTTCCTTCTAACCTCCGCTTTGATGTATTTTTTGGTGATGACCGCCTGGGTGCGGTTGGTTTGGTCGATCGCCGGATTGCTTTGGGTTCGGGTGGCGATCGGCATTGCCGCGATCGGATTCGGCGGTTGGAATCTGTTTCGCCATTTTCGCAAACCTCCTACCGGCGAGATCGGATGCGAAGTCACCGGCACCGAACAGAAAAAAAAGACCATCTCCAGGATTCGCGAGATCCTCGCCCAAAAAAGCCTGTGGCTGGCCCTGGGCGGAATCATCCTGTTGGCGATTTCCGTGAATGCCGTCGAATTGGCCTGCTCCGCCGGCCTACCGCTTCTGTTCGCCAATCTTCTCGCTTTTCATCAGGTTGCGGACGGAGCCACGTTGGCATTGATCGGACTGTATGTCTTTTTCTTCCTTTTGGACGACTTGATCGTGTTCGCGATCGCCATGATCACCCTTAGGGTGACGGGAATCACCAACCGATACAGCCGCATTTCGCAACTGATCGGCGGTGCGATCATGGTCATCTTAGGTTTTCTTTTGATCTTTTTTCCGCAATGGTTATTCTTATCGTTTTGACGATCGGTCCCCGATCGTTTTTTTATCGTCCGGAAAGACGACTGAACCGAACAATGATATAATGAGGTCAAGAAAGAAGGTCGATCCGATGAAACCAGATCCGATCGTCGATCGGTTGATGGAAGCTTATCGTCTCCAACCGCTGCACAAAGATCACTGTGCGTGCAGTCTTCCCTCCAACCGGCAAATTAAATCCATCGTTACTCTGTCCAAGGAACTAATTTACCCGGGGTATTTTTCTGTTTCCGAAGATGATGGTTCGGGTCGGCGTTCCCGAACCGCCCGGACCGTCGCCCACTTGCGGAAGGTGCTCACCCGTCAGGTGGCCTCGGCATTGTTGTATTTGACGGACGAACATCGAAAGCCCGTCGTACTTCCCCAAGCTCGCGCCCTCTCTGCGGATTTTTTGGTTTCGCTTCCCACGATCCGCGAATCCCTGATTCTGGATCTTGAAGCTCATTTTGTCGGGGATCCGGCGGCCTTCAACCGTGACGAAATCGTCATTTCCTATCCGGGGATGTATGCCATCATGATTTACCGGATCGCTCATCGTTTGTGGGAACTGAAGGTTCCTTTGATTCCGCGAATGCTGACGGAATTCGCCCACCGCGAAACCGGAATCGACATTCATCCCGGGGCCCGAATCGGACGTTCTTTTTTCATTGACCACGGAACGGGTGTTGTGATCGGGGAAACCACCGTCATTGGAGATGAGGTAAAAATTTATCAAGGCGTCACTCTCGGAGCCCTGTCCACCAAAGGCGGACACCGACTTCAAGGCACCAAACGCCATCCGACGATCGGCGATCGGGTGACGATCTATGCCGGAGCTTCGATCCTCGGTGGGGACACGGTGATCGGGTCCGACTCGGTGATCGGATCCAATGTTTTTCTTACCGAATCACTCAAAGGCGGTTCCAAAGTATCGCAAAAGATTCCCGAACTCCAAGTGAAGGAAAAAGGAAAGGAATAAAATCATGAACATTGCCAACCATACCGCCGAATTGATCGGCAAAACGCCCTTGCTCCGCTTGAGAGGAATCGAAAAAGCGCATGGACTGTCGGTTCGTCTGCTTGCCAAATTGGAATCGTTCAATCCGACCGGATCCGTCAAAGACCGGATCGCCTTAGCGATGGTCGAAGCGGCCGAAAAAGAAGGCAAACTTCGTCCGGGATCGACCATCATCGAACCCACCAGCGGCAACACCGGAATCGGTCTTTCCTCCGTGGCACGCGCAAAAGGGTATCGTTCGATCATTGTGATGCCGGACACGATGTCGGTCGAACGTCGGAAACTGATTCTGGCTCTCGGTTCCGAACTTGTGCTCACGGAAGGAACCAAAGGCATGCGCGGGGCGATCGCAAAAGCCGAAGAACTCGCACGGGAGATCGATGGAGCTTTCATTCCCTCTCAGTTTGAAAACCCCGCAAATCCCGAAGTTCATTACCGCACGACGGGACCCGAGATTTGGATCGACACGGACGGACAGGTCGACTGGCTTGTGTCGGGGGTTGGAACCGGAGGAACCGTCAGCGGAACGGGGAAATATCTAAAGGAACGAAATCCCCAGATCAAGGTCGCCGCGGTGGAACCCGAAGCGTCTCCCGTGCTTTCCGGGGGTCAACCGGGCTCCCATCCCATTCAAGGCATCGGAGCGGGGTTTGTCCCCAAAACCCTGAATCGCGAAATCATCGATCAAATTATCTGTGTTTCGGGGGAAGATGCGCTCAAAGCCGCCCGTGAAGTATCGAAGGCCGAAGGAATTCTCGTTGGCATTTCCTCCGGGGCCGCTTTGGCCGGGGCATTACAGATTGCCAAGCAGGAAGAAAACCGGGGAAAAACCGTGGTCATCATCTTTCCTGATTCGGGGGAACGATACTTATCCACGATCTTATTCAACTAAAGACACTTTTAGTGTCTTTTTTCATAAACTAAAAAAAATTTAAAAATTAGCACTCAATGCTTGACATTGCTAACAAACGTGATATAATAAAGTTGGCACTCAGGAAAGAAGAGTGCTAAAAACCAACCATAACTCATTAGGAGGTATCATTATGAACACTTTAGCACGTCGCAACAACTCGGATCTGGATTTCTTCAATGACTTCTTTGACGGTTTCTTCACCACTCCTTCCACGCGGAACCTTCAGCAATGCATGCGGACGGACATTCAGGAAAACGAAAAAGGCTATTCCTTGGACATCGAAGTCCCCGGTTTCGGCAAGGAAGACATCAAAATCAGTTTGGAAAACGGATATTTGACCGTCGAAGCCAAACGGGAAGACTCCAAGGAGAAGAAAGAGTATCATTTCCTGCGTCGGGAACGTTTCTACGGCACCGCGGCTCGCACGTTCTTCGTGGGCGAAGACATCACCCAAGAAGACATCAAGGCTGCTTACGATCGTGGGATTTTGACGCTGTCGATTCCGAAACAGGGTTCGCTCGTCAAAGAAAAAAAGTACATCGACATCGAATAAGCTTGAGCTCGCCGGCCCCCTTTGCGGGGCTTTTTTATTGCTATCGTGATTTTTCTGTGCATTCGTTCCCGTTTCCCCTTCGGGCGGAGAAAACCTATGATATAATGGAAATGATCGGAAGGTGAGAACCGCAATGCCTGACCGTTGGAATGCATGGAACGAACTACCCCCCGACACTTTGATTCTGGCCCGCACGCCTGAACAGAAGGCCTTTTTGGCCAAGGTTCACGCGGAGGGACGCTTGACGAATCTCCGTTTTCTCCGACCCGACGCCTTTTCCGGTCGTTTCCGCGATGGGGGTCTCTCCTGGATCCGAAAGACTTTCGGAATCGGCTACGACCACGCCGAAAAAATGTTTCGGTTTTTCGATTTTCTCGACGGGGCTGAAAATCATCCCGATCCCGAACTACAATCGTTATGGCGAATTCGCCAAGCCATGATCGCTAAAGAGTGGTATTTTCCGCCCGTCATGCCGGAACTTCATGGAGTCGACCTCATCGCGTTGAATCGTTCCGAAGTGCCCTCGATTCTTTATCGTTTGGGGATCCGATCGCAATGGACGTGGAAAACGATGATCGGGGAAATCCCGCTTTGGGAATGCGAAGATGCTTCCTCCCAAGTTCACGCGGTCGTGGAACAGGTGGCGGAAGCGCTGGCGGCGGGAAAGAAACCGGAATCGATCGCCGTAGTCAACGCCACTACGGCAGATAAAACCCGGATGGCCCTGGAAGCATGGATGTATGGATTTTCTTTGGATGAAGATCGAAATATTCCACTGACCCGTTTTCCACGGGTCCAACGTTTTCTTCGGAGAATGGATCAGGAATCTGTCAAGTCCGCGCTGGAAAACCGAGAGGAACCGGCCGAGGAATCGGACCGTCGTCTCGATTCCGCTCTTCTCGCCATTGTCAACCGATATGGGATTTCAGCCCTTTCAGAGGAACCCGAATTACTGAAACACGAAATCGAAAAATCGAAGTTGTTTTTTCCTGCCTCCGCCGGGGCCGTCCGGTGGATTACCGCGAATGAGATGGTACCAGACCCGGAAATCCGGTATTTTTGGATGAACTTTACCGAGGATGGGGTCCCCCCCTTGGAAATCGACGTCGATTATCTTTCCGATGCCCAAAAGGCCGCTTTGGGGATGCCAACATCGATGCAAGTCAATGCATGGCGCCGTGAAGAAACCGTTCGACAACTCGAATCCGTTCCGGATTTATCGCTGTTTTATCCCAAAAAGGGAGATGGACGGGAAAACAAACCCCCGCGGTTTCCGCTCAGTCGGGCGATGGTGGCGAGCGAATACCATCTGCTCGCCCGGCCGTTGTCGCGATCGCGGGAGTTCGATCGCTTGCTTTTTGCCAAGCGCCGTCACGAATGGGAACGGTTTGGCCGTCGATCGGAGGATTTCGGCCTATTGAAAACGACTTTCCCCCTTCGAACGGAAAAATTCAATCCCCAATTCCGGGGATTACGCTCCGAGCAAGTGAAATCTCTCGTTTCCCGAGGGGTTACGCTTTCGCCCACCAGTCTCGGGTGTTTTTACCAATGCCGTTTTCGTTTTCTGTTACAGCATCTGTTAAAAATCGGTCCTCGGGAAAACTCCTTGGAATTATCCTTAGGAAATTTGGCCCATCATATCCTCTCCCGCGTTTTCTCAGGTCCGTTGACAGTGAAGGAAGCAGCTGCCGATTATCTCCTGACCGATGAGTTCTTGGCCGCGGATCCAACGGCAACTTGGTTCGCCATGCGTTTTTCCGATCGCTTGGAACACGTGGTGGAAAGATTGATTGACCGCCGCAGCCAGAGTTCGTTCGTGGATTTTTCGATCGAAAAGGTCTACTCTTTTCTCTATCCGAACCATCCGCAATTCCGCATCCTCGGAAAAATCGATTTGGTCCGTGTCTTGGAGGAATCCTCGGGCACGTTCGCTGCGATTATCGACTATAAAACCGGGAATCCAGTGTTCAGTGACGAGGCGTTTGAAAAGGGGTTGGACCTTCAGTTGGTATTCTACCTGTATTTGCTGAACCGTTCCGGCACCCTTCCCACGTTGATACCGGCGGGTTTTTATTATCAACCGGTCAATTTGGGAAAAATTTCCCGAGGAAAAAAAGACCCCCTCAAAGAAAAATTGAAGATGAACGGCATGACCCTAAAATCCGTCCATGTTGCTAAAACTCTGGATCCTTCCGGGGACATCCGCAGCCTGACTCTCAAGGCCGACGGTGATTTTTCCGTTCGGGCGAAAGTCGCCGATCTGGAAACGATGAGAGACTATCTTGTTCGGATGGAAAAGCGGATTGCCGATGCGGTTTCCGCCATCGAAGATGGGGATTTCGCCATCACTCCCGTTCCGGCCGGTCCCGAAGAAGCCGAATCCGAAAGTTGTGTCCATTGCCCGTTCCAAGGCATTTGTTATCTCGCCAACGCTTCCGTTATTCCGGATAGCGAACCCGAAACGGAAGGAGATGATCGCGATGGATTGGACTCGTGAACAAGAACTGGCAATCCACCATGGCGGTGAAAACATCCTTGTCAGCGCCGGAGCCGGTTCCGGAAAAACCGCGGTCCTCAGCCAACGAGTTTTGGAAAAATTGCAGTCCGGAGTGGCCGTCGACGATTTGATCATTTTGACCTTCACCAACGCTGCCGCCGCGGACATGAAGGCGAAAATCAAAAAACTGATTCAAAAAGATCCCCGACTATCCGAACAGATGAAACGGCTCGACAACGCCGTCATCTCGACGTTCGATAGTTTTGCCTTACGATTGGTCACCCAGTACCATCATCTCTTGGGTGTGAAGCCCGATGTCCGGATCGTCGACCCTGCCGTTCTGGAGTCCGTTCGAAACGCCACACTGGATTTGGTGATGAAACGTCGGTACCGAGAAGCTGATCCGCGTTTCTTGGCGACGATCGATCGGCTTTTTGATAAAGGCGACAAAACCTTCCGCGAAGCCATCCGGCAATTGGCCGCGGCCACCGAGATGATTCCGGACCGTTTTTCTTGGTTCCGGACGTATGAATCCCATTTTTTCGGCCCCGAACAATTGGCCGAAATCCGAAAAGCTTTCCGCGAGCGGCTGGCTCGCCAGGTCGCGACGGTGAAACGAACCTTGGCCGAGTTGAAAGAAATGCTCAGTGCTTGTTCGGATGAGAAGATTCGAACTTGGGTGACGCAACTTTCCGAACGTCTGGATCCGGTGCTCTCCGTCAATGAAGCGGACATATGGCTTACCAAATCCCAAGAGATCGTGCTCCCCAACTCGCCACGATTGGGGGGTGAAGCCCGCGAAGTTTGGGGCGAACCGCTCCGTGACGGATGGGAACCGCTCAAGGAGGCTTGGAACCGATTGCGTAACGATGTCGGAAAACTCTTCGTTTCTTCGATGGACGAAGCCATCCGAGCGGTTCTTGAAACCAAAGAAAGCGTCCTTCAAATCGTTTCCACCACCGCTGAGTATCTTCAAGAATTGGAAGTTCGGAAACGTTCTGAGAACCTTTTTGATTTCGGGGACATCATGACGATGGCCATCGATCTATTGGAACAACATCCCGAGTTGGCGGCTTCCCTGAGAAATCGGATCCAGGAAATCCTGGTCGACGAGTATCAGGACACCAATGACCTCCAAGACCATTTTTTGTCTTTGCTCGAAAGAGACAATCTTTTCATGGTCGGCGATGTCAAACAATCGATCTATGGTTTTCGAAACGCCAACCCGCAGAATTTTGTGCGAAAATATCATGATTTCGACACTCGAAAAACCGGACGGACCATCGATTTGCTGGCCAATTTCCGTTCCCGCCCCGAAGTTTTGAACGGAATCAATCGGTTGTTCGAAACGGTGATGGACGAAAGAGTGGGCGGGGTCGACTACCAAAACCGCCAAGCTTTGATTCCCGGGCTTCAGGCATATTCGCGTTTCCGCGTTCCGAGAGAACCTTACGGGGTTCGGATTCTTTCGTATTCGGTCTCGGAAGAAGAAAGCGCGGCGGTTTCCAAAGCCTATCGCGAAGGGGCAATCATCGCCGCCGACATTCGCGCCCGACTCCATGGGGGTTTCCGGGTCCTTGACCGCCAGACCGAATCCGGACGTCCGGCAAGGCCGGAAGATTTTGCCTTGCTCGTCGACCGAAAATCCGGTTTCGAGGAGTATCGAAAAGCCTTGGTGGATGCCGGCCTACCGGTTCTCGCCATCACCGATGAACCATTTTTGGCCGCTTCCGAAATCCGGTTCCTCGGGAACGCACTTCGCCTGATTCGATGTTACTCCGACAGGCAATATTTCGTCGAACAATATGCCCGGGCGATCTATGGCGTGGGTCGATCCTTCGTCTTTGGCATCGAAGATTCGACTCTTTTGGATGCGATTGACCCGCTTCCCACATCCATCGAAGAAGCCAGAGGACGATTACAAAAATCAGAGGCGACCCGTCGTTTGGACGACGTCTTTTTGGGACTATCCCAGCTTTCCGACCATCGGCCTCTGGAAGAAACAGTCCTACGATGTGTAATCGAAACGGGAATATTTTCGCGAATCGCCGATTTGGAGGATCCGGAGAACGTGGAAGCCAAAGTGTTGTTTTTGGTGGACAAAGCCCGGCAATTTCCGGAATTTACCCTAGATGATCTGATCGCATATTTTGATGAATTGAACCGCTCCCGAGATCTTGACATCGAGTATGCGCGGGATTATGATTCTTCCGTATCTGCCGTCAGGCTGATGACGATGCATAAGTCCAAAGGACTGGAATTTCCGGTTTGTTATCTCCCGGGTCTTTACAAGCGTTTCAACACCTCGTCTTCCAAGACTTTTTTCCTCTTCGACAAACGTTATGGCTTGATCGGGAAGGCTTGGGAGGATGGTTTTCAGGAAACCGTTCTGCATTTTCTGAAACGCGATGAAGCCTTGAGAGAGACGGTCTCCGAACGGATTCGTCTTCTCTACGTCGCGATGACAAGAGCCAAAGAAGAAGTGGTGCTGCTTCGCAACGAAACGGCCGTGCGATCTCCGCGGATCCGTCTCAATTCACAAGGATACCTTGATGAAGGAATCCGTCTCGGATTTTCTTCGTATTCCGACCTTTTGGCCGCCGTTCCCTTGACGGAGGGATGGGTCGAACCGGTTACCCAAGGGGGTAAACCGGAAGTGGTTCCCGCCACGGAACCTCTTGGAGCCGAACGTCCCATTCGATACGAAGAACGGAGTTACCCGGTTCAAGCCAGGAAGTTCGGAATTTTTAGTCAAAGCGTTCCGAAGATTCGCGAAGAAAGCCCTGGCGGAGCCTTGATTTTGGGGACTCGGTTGCATGCGGAACTCGAAAACTTCGATTTCCAGCATTGGGAACAAGCTTTGAAAAAAGTTTCCCCGCCCGTGCGGGCAGCACTTCAACAGTGGGAAACGACCCCTCCCTTCTCCCAAAGAGAAGACGCCGTCTTCCATCCCGAATACGAATTTGAAGAAGACACCCCCGAAGGAATCCGCCGGGGGGTCATCGATCTTTTGGTGGAACGTGCGGATCGCATCGATCTGGTCGATTATAAATTGAAACATTTGGACGAAGAGACCTATCGCCGGCAACTGCGCGGTTATCGGGAATTTGTGACCCGCGTGACCGGAAAACCCGTCCATGCGTATCTCTTTTCCGTTTTGGACGGGCAATGGATCCGTTTAGGAGATGATGAATGATGAATCCCTCCGTTTTGAATTTTCGCAACCGGGAAGACCGATCGGGTGAGTGGTCGGTCCCGCCCTCGATTTTGATTAACCTTCCGTTCTCCCTGGCGGGACTGCGATCGGTTCTTGACGAGATGTTCGATTATGAAACGACCGATTCGGGAAAAGCCGAAATCGCCTTTTTCCCGGATACGGAGTGTCCGGAAGAAGGTTTCATTCTTGAAGTCCATTCGAACGGATGTTCCATCGGATACCGTGATTATTCGGGGGCTCTTTATGCATTGCGGACTTTGCAGTCCCTCCGCTTTCCCGATCGCCATTCCTTCCCGTGCCTCCGCATCCAAGACGTTCCTGCCCTCCCGTTCCGTGGGTTCATGATGGACATCAGCCGTGATAAAGTGCCGAAAGCCGCCACCGTTCGGGCGTTGATCGACAAAATGTCGGAGTTGAGGATGAACCACTTGGAATTGTACGTCGAAGGCTTTTCGCTGGAATATCCCTCTTTTCCCGGGGTCAACGAAGGCGAAACCCCGATGACGATCCGTGAGTTTGAAGAACTCCAAGAATACGCCGCGGTCCGCGGCATCGACCTCTGTCCCAATATGAATTCGTTCGGGCACATGACGGCTTGGCTGAAACGACGGGAATATCGCTCGCTGGCCGAATGTCCTGCAGGCTTTTTCCAATATGGTTTTCATTTTCCGTCCTCGACACTCAATCCGTTGGATCCCCGCAGTCCGGAACTCGTCACTCGGATGTTCGACGATCTGCTTCCCCATTCCCGTTCTCCCCGCTTCAACCTCAACGGGGATGAGCCGTTTGAACTCGGTCGCGGAAAGAGCCGCAAGGCGGTGCGGAAGTCGGGACTCGGGACGGTTTACGTCGATTTCATTTCCCGTTTGTTGGCGCATTTGCAACAAGCGGGAAAACAACCGATGATGTGGGGAGACGTTCTCCTCAAACACCCTGAAGTCATCGCCCGTCTCCCCAAAGACCTGCTTTTTTTGGACTGGGGATATGATTATGACTATGATTTTGACGCCCATATGCGCGAATTGTCCCGACAAGGAGTTCGCTTCGTAGGGTGTCCGGGTACCTCGTCCTGGTGCAGTTTTGCTTCCCGAAAAAGAGATATGCTCGCCACGGTCGGAAGTGCCGTACAGAGTGCCGTTCAGCACGGGGGCGAAGGGATTTTACTGACGGATTGGGGCGATTTCGGACACCTTCAGTATCTGCCGTTCACCTACCCGGGGCTGATCTATGCCGGTTCCTGCGCGTGGGAAGGGAAAGCCCTGGAGGAAAATGCCATTCTGTCCCGGCTGGCCTCCTGGACTTCGTCCGGTTCCGCTCGGGCGATTTTGACCTTGGCCGGGTATTCGGAACTGGAAAACCAACACGTATATAACGCCACAATGGCGTTTGCCCCGGTGATGTTTTCCGATCCTTCCCCGCGGCATCCCGTCTTTCTGAAACGGTGGGTTCTCACCCGGGTTTTAAAAAGATACCGATTGACGTCCGAAGCGGCTCAGAACATCTTGAAATTGTTGCAGAACGCGGAAAACGAACTTGACAGCCCTTCGGGAGACGATGACGAAAAACATCTAGTAGATTCCGAGATCCGCATGACAATCAACGCAATCGGAACCGCCGTCCGAGCCAGCCTGTTTTTGACCCGCGTCCGCGGGTGGAATCGTGGCCTTTTGCGAACCGAGATTTTGGCGGGTTTGGACCGCTGGATCCAGACTCATCCCGACTTGTGGCGTTCCCGCAACAAAGATGGGGGACTGGACCGTTCGCTTTCCCGGCTGCAGACGCTCAAATCCGTCATCGCCGGCATGAAATGACGAGAATTCTGTGATATAATGCTTATCAAGGGAGGTGTTCGGACGTGGATCAAGAAACCGTATGGAAAGACACGCAACATTTAGTGGAAATCCGCCGTTACGCCGAAGCGTTGCCGGTCGTGCGAAAATGGGCCAAAAAAGGTCACCGCGAAGCGTTGACTTTATTGGGCAAGATGGCCTATTTCGGCTGGGGCATGAAAAAAGACGATGCTTTGGCCTACGATTCTTTCTATAAAGCGGCCATCGATTTGGATGTGGAGGCCGTCTACATGGTCGGACGCTGCCTGGAAGAAGGACGCGGGGTTCCCAAAGATTTGCCCAAAGCTTTCGAATACTACGCCGCCGCGGCCATTCGCGGATCGGTCGATGCCCAACTGCGGGAAGCCATTTGCCACGAAGAGGGGATCGGTACCGAACCGAATGACCAAAAAGCCCTCTCGTTGTACGTCGATTTGACCAAACGCCTCCAGCATCCATATGCCACGTTTCGGATCGGTATGGCCTATTTGAACGGAAAGGGCGTCACCAAAAGTCCCGAAAACGCCTTCTCATGGCTGAATAAAGCCTTGGCCTTGGGGTCGGTGGACGCCATGAATCAATTCCGCCTGATCGGAACGAAAAGCAAACGCGACGAACGGACCACCCAAGACATTTTTGCCATCGGGGCGGATCTGTTTGCGGGCGAACGTCCCAAAGACGCCATCGCTTACCTGCAAATCGCGGCCAATGAAGGAGAACTCCGGGCCTTCTTGCTTCTGGACGATGCCTATCGAGAAGGACGCGGCGTTCCTCGGTCGCCCGAATCCGCCGTTTCCTGGCTTCAAAAAGCGGCTGTTTTAGGGGATCCCGAAGCCATGCACCGCCTCGGTCGTCGGTTAGAAACCGGCGAAGGAATTCCTTCGTCGTTTCCTTCGGCCGCCAAGTGGTACGCCGAAGCCGCCCGTCGCGGACACGTAGCCGCCCAGAGCGATTTGAAGGGAATCCGGGGGTATTGAAATGAACGAAACCATGAGCCCGAAACAACTGAATGATCTCGGAGATGCGTATTTTTACGGAATCGGACGTCCCGTCAATCGCGAAATGGCCTATACCTTTTACAAACAAGCGGCCGATTTGGACAACCCCGTGGGTTTATACAATGTCGGTCTTTATTTCTTAACCAAAAATGATTTTGCCAAGGCCTTGGATTCGTTGGAAAAAGCGCGGGCCTGTCACTATTCTCCGGCGATGATGCTGATGGGAGAGATGCGACAACATGGCAAAGGCGTTCGAAAAAACCGCAAGAAAGCCTTTCGTCTGTACTTGGAGGCCGCCGGGCAAAACGACGTCGAAGCTTTCAATGCCGTAGCGGGCTGTTACGCCAAAGGCATCGGCGTCGGCAAAAATAGCGAAAAAGCGCGCGATTATTATCAAAAATCGGCGGATTTGGGAAATCCGATCGGCGAGTGGAACGTCGGGTTGTTCGAAATGGAAACCAAAGCTTATCGGAAAAATCCGGAGAACGCGCTGTATTGGTTGGACAAAGCCGCATCCCATGGGTCCGTTGAAGCCATGAAACGGCTGATTTCCATCTATCAGAAACACGATCATCCCCATTTTCGAAAAAAATCCCTCGGTTCGCTCTTGGAACTAACCTTCTATTATCAAGAACTTCTGGCCAAAACCGGGGATCCCGAGGCTCTGAAAGCCGTCGCTGACGCCTATTCCGAGGGAAAGGCTCCCGCCAAAAAGAACCACGAGAAGGCGGCGGGGTATTTTAAACAACTCGCCGATTTGGGAAATCCCGACGGAAAATACGGATATGCGGTTTCCTTATTGTACGGACTGGGAGTGCCCCGCGATGTCCCTACGGCCAAGAAACTGTTGGAAGAATGCGCTCAGAAAAGCCACCCCTCTTCCCTAACCCGTTTGGGCGATATTTTTCGTTTGGGATTGGGTGTTCCCGTCGATCCCGAAGAAGCAAAGAAGTGGTATATGGAAGCGGCGAAACAAAACGACCCGGAAGCGCTGATGAACCTTGGGCTCCTCAACTATCGTCAAGCCGTTGAAAACGCCACCCCGGCTTTGGCTCTGGGCTTTATGGAGACCGCGGCCAAAAAAGGATACCATCAAGCCTGGTATTGGTTGGGTATCTTTCACGACAAAGGTGTCGGTTGCGACCCCTCATTCGCGGAAGCCCGCAAATGTTTTGAAACCGCAATCAGTAAAGGCAGTCTGGGCGCGAAGTATAAGTACGCCGCAATGATTCTGGACGAGTTGCCTGCCGAATCCGCCCAAAGCAAAAAAAACGCAACCCTCTTTCAAACGGCAAAACGTTTGCTGATCGAATATGTTCTGGATCCTCAGCATAACGAGGCCAATTCCGCTTTCGCCATGCATTATTTGGGAAAGATTCATCGGGACGGACTCGGGATCGAACCCGATCTCCGGGTGGCGAGGTATTGGTTCGAATCGGGAGCGGAAGCGAAGTTGGCGATCGCCATGGTGGAATTGTACCGTTTGATGCGGGATTCCGAATTCGATTCCGCGTTCGGATGGCTGAAAAAGGCCGTTGCCGATCCTGCCTGCCCCGAGGCTTATTATGAAATCGGTTGCCTTTATCTCACGGGAGTTCCCGGAAAAGTGAAAATCGACGTCAACTTGGCGAAAAGTCATCTTGAAACCGCCGCCAAACTAAAGCATGGTGGGGCCCTTGAAAAACTGATGATGATGTGAGGTTGAATATGAAATTACTGTTGCATATTTGTTGTGCACCCTGCAGTGTCATGTGTATCCGCCGTTTACGCGAAGCGGGACAGGAAGTGACCGGGTTTTGGTATAATCCCAACATTCACCCCTATACGGAATACAAAAGCCGCCGCGATGCGTTAACGAATTATGCCGAGAGCATCGAACTCCCGATGGTTTGGCGGGACGAATATGGATTGAAACCCTTTGTCCGAATGGTCGCTGATCAGTTGGAGGAACGATGCGGGAAATGTTACCGCGAACGTTTGAAGGTCACCGCAGAAGCCGCCAAAGCCGGTGGATTCGATGCCTTTTCCTCGACGCTCTTCATCAGCCCCTATCAAAAGCATGACCTGTTGCGACAGACCGCCGAATCCGTCGCCAAAGAAGTCGGGATTCCGTTTCATTACGTCGATTTTCGTCCCGATTTCCGCGAAGGTCAAACCCTCGCCCGGGAATTGCCGCTGTATATGCAAAAATATTGCGGATGTATTTTCAGCGAGGAAGAACGGTATTTGTCCAAAAAGCCATGAGCGACCCTTTTGGGTCGTTTTTTTTAGGAAAGGACGGTCTCTTTTACGGGTGTCCTTGTTTTCAAAGTGCAGATGGGGTACAATTTGGGAAACAACATCAAGTGAGGTGGTCGCATGCTTTGGTCTCAAGGGATTTCGCTGGCGACAGTCGGCGAAATCAAAGAATCTTGGTGGATGTACGCCCTGGCGGCGTTCGTCACCGTGTTCATCATCGGGGGATCCCTATATTTCGCCATTAAAGCCTATCGTCAAAGCCGGGAACTCGGGATGCCCAAAGAGATGGTTCGAAAAGCCGTTGTCAGTTCGGTCAGTTTTTCGGTACTTCCGTCGGTCGGCATTTTTATCGGGGTCATCACGATGTCCGGGCTTTTGGGAATTCCCCTGCCTTGGATCCGTCTTTCGGTGGTCGGGGCCCTGCACTATGAACTGATGGCGGCTTCGGTCGCTGCCGAAGGAATTACGGTGACGACGATGACCACCCAAAATTTGGTCACGATTGCCTTCGTGATGACCTTCTCGATTTTATGGGGCGGTCTCTTTGCGGTTTTTTTCTTAAAAAGATACCAAAAGAAAGTCCTTGATAAAGCCACCGCTGAGGGGAACAAGGGGTTTGGAAAGTACTTGTTCGATGCCGTGTTCATCGGGATGATTTGCGCATACGTCGGTGATGCGGTGGCGAAGATCGTTCGTTACGACACCCGTGTGGTGGTGGACGGGGCATATGTCCTTGACGAGTTCGGGCAATATATCGTCGAGGATCATAAGACCTTCGTTCCCATGATCGTGTTGCTTTCGTCGATGGCGGCGATGGCTGGATTCGATTGGTTGGTCCGCAAAAAAGGTGTCAAATGGTTGGAAAACTTTTCCTTGGCCCTCTCGATGATCTTTGGAATGATCGTCGCGGTGGTTTTGGGTCTGGGAGGGATTCTGTGATGAATACTACGTCTTCTTATAATGACCGCATGCATCGCAACGGTCGCATTTTCATCGTTTTGGGTTTCTCGGTGATGATCGCCGTGCCGTTGACGATGTGGTTTGTTACCGGGGTCGCCCCGGATCCCGCTCTGTTCTTTCCGGCTTTTCTGACGCTTTCCGCGCTGCAACTGCCGGGAGGCATCATTGAAGTGATCACCTATTCTCCGATGCTGGGAACCGGTGCCACTTACTTGGCATTCATCACCGGGAATCTTTCCAACTTGAAAATCCCGTGCGCAATGAATGCCCGCGAGTTGTGCGGGACCGACATCGGCAGTCCGGAAAACGAAGTAGTAGCTACTTTGGCGGTCTCCGCTTCGACGATCACAACGACTTTGGTGATGACTTTGGGAGTGGTGCTTCTGATTCCGCTGACTCCCCTTCTGAACGCCCCGGTACTCCAACCCGCTTTCAACTGGGTCGTTTCCGCCCTTTTCGGGGCATTGGGATACAAATATTTCCGCAGCAATCCCAAAATGATTCCGGCACCGCTTCTCTCGATGATCCTTTTGGGTTTGCTCGCCCCCAAATTTTTGGTTGGGAACTTGGCCATCTGCATCGTTCTCGGCGCCATCGTTTCCACGGTCGCTGCCAAGATTCTGTTTGACAAACATTGGTTGGGAGGACAACGTCCATGACGGACCTGATTTGGATCATCCCCTTGGTGGTCGGGAGCCTCCTTTTTGTCCTGTTGGCGATTGCTCTCGTCCGTACGTTCCGAGCTCAATCGGTCCCGATTCCCCGTCCGATTCGTAATTTAGATCCGGATCGCGAGCAGATGCTGGCGGAGAAATTGGGAAAGATGATCCGTGTCGTGACCATTGCCGACAAGGATCATCCTGATCCGGCTCCCTTTTTGGAATTGCAACAAGTGATGGCCTCTCTTTTTCCCAAGGTGTTCGCCACGATGGAAAAAACCGTTTTTCCGAGTGGATCGCTGTTGTTTCGGTGGTCCGGGGCTTCCAGAGAGAACTCCATCCTGTTAATGGCTCATCAAGATGTGGTCCCCGCACCGGCCGAAGGATGGAAACATCCCCCCTTTTCCGGGGAATACGCGGATGGAGAAGTTCACGGACGCGGGACTTTCGACACCAAAGGCACCTTATTCGCGTTTTTCCAAGCAGCCGAAGAATTGATCGATGAAGGATTCATTCCCGCGGTTGATGTCTGGTTGGCCAGTTCGACGGACGAAGAAGTGATGGGCCGGGGAGCCGCGGAGACGGTCCGATGGCTCCGGGAACGGAACATTCATCCGGCGTTGGTCCTCGATGAGGGCGGCGCCATCGTCGATGGGGTCCTGCCGAGCGTCCGACGTCCCATGGCCTTGTTGGGGGTATTGGAAAAGGGTTATATCGACTTGCGGGTCGTGGCCCGTTCCCATGGAGGTCATTCCAGCACTCCGCCCAAAAACACGCCGCTGGCTCGTTTGGCCAAGTTTGTGGTGGATATCGAAAAACACTCACCGATGAAATCCCGAATGATTCGCGAAGTCCGTGATCTTTTCGCCAACGCGGCTCCCTCGATGGGCTTCGCCTACCGTTTCCTGTTCGGGAACCTTTGGTTGTTTCGCCCGCTTTTGACTTGGCTTTTGCCGAAAATCAACGCGTACGGCGGAGCTTTGTTGTCCACAACCGTGGCTTTTACCCGGGCAGGTGGGTCGGAAGCGAACAACGTGATTCCCTCCGAAGCTTGGTTGGTCCTCAACCTCCGACCTCATCCAATCCAGCCGATGGAGGCCTCTATCGCCGCCATCCGCAAAGTTGCCGGTCGTCGCGGTCTTGAGGTGGAAATCCTCGAAGCCCGGGATACCACGCCGATCGTCGATTCGCATTCACCCGCATTCGGATTTCTCGTCGATACCGTTCGTGCGGTTTTTCCCGATGTTCTGATTTCTCCCTACGTGATCCTCGGCGGAACCGATGCGAGACACTATCAGGAGATTTGCGAGGCGACCATCCGCTTTTCTCCCCTTCGCGTAACCAATGCCGACCTAAAAAAAATGCACGGGTTAAACGAATCGATTCCCGTGGATGTTGTGGATGAAGCGGTGTCTTTCTATCGTCATTTGATTACTCACGCCCGTTAAAATACGGCTAAGTATAAAGGAGGAAACGACTATGATCTATCCGCGTCGCGATTTTGAAAAAGCATCCTGTAAGGATGCGGACATCGAGAAAGGACTTCTCGTTGACCTGTTTGAAACCATTGAACGGGAACGCTGGAATTTTCATTCCCTGTTTCTGGTCAAGAACGGCGCCAAGGTGTTCGAAGCCTATGCCTCCGGACGAGGGCCGGGGCGACCCGAAGAGTGCTATTCGATGACGAAAACGTTTGTGGCTGCGGCCATCGGGCTTTGCCGCGACCAAGGCTTGTTGAACTTGGAGACCCCTTTGATTCGGTATTTCGGGGACAAACTTCATTCCTTTCCGCTTCCCGGCTACGAAAAAGTCACGGTCCGAGATCTGTTGACCATGACGGTCGGTCATGACGAGGAACGGATCGATCCGGTGCTTCTTGGGGCTGATCCGTACGATACCTTTTTTTCGATTCCCTTGACTCACGAACCCGGAACCCATTTCTTTTATAATAACTTAGCCACCCATATGCTTTCGTTGCTCGTTCAAAACTTATCCGGAATGAACACCAACGATTTTCTGGATCGTCACCTCTATCCGAAAATCGAGATGGCGAAACCGCGTTGGCGGGAAGCTTTCGGATCCTCGATCGGGCCATACGGGTTGCAGTTGGACGCTCCGGATTTGGCCCGTTTCGGCCACTTGCTGCTCAATGAAGGCTTCTGGCGGGGCGAACAATTACTTTCCCGGGATTTCGTCCGGGAAATGGGAAAAATCCAGGCAACGACCTCCACGAACGGCAATCCGGCCGATCGTTTCGGATACGGGTTCCAGACCTGGATCAATGATTTTGGCGGCTTCCGTTTGGCAGGACTTTACAAGCAATATGTGGTCATCCACCCGGAGACCGGTATCGTTTTCGTGACTCAAGCGTATGAGTCTCGCGAGATTTTGGATTTGTTCTCTCGTTTCGTCCTTCCCGCGATTCGAAAGGGATGGCAGGGAGACACCTTCACTCTCCGGCATTATCTGCAAAGGTTCACCGATCATTCCGGCCTTGCCCTGAACGAAGAAAAGCGGCATCGAGCGGAAAATCCCGATGGAATCATCGAATTTCCGCTTGGACAATAAAAAAGAAGAAAAGCGCGTCGGCTGACGCGCTTTTCCATGAAAAAGGAGAAAATGGGGGATTAACTCGGATTGTACCCGACCAAGGTACGCCTCCAGTATAGAATTTTTCGATGAAGATTTAATGAGCAAACCATGGAAATTGAGTGAAATCTCCCCGAAGATCGTGTTCCATCCTTTTCACCGAGATGGCAATTATCATAGACAGAGACGCTTTTTTTTGGTATAATAGCCATGGGAATCTTGAAAAAGATTCTTTTGGTGAGAATATGCAGATCAATACATTCCTTGAGACTCTCCGCTTCCGTCAAGATCAACGATCTTCAGGCATCGGCACCGTCCAAAACTATCATTTCACTTTTTTTCCGGGCAGCTATGGATATTCCGTGGTTCCCTATTTCACCTTACCGCTGAACGAACCCATCACCTCTGATTGGATCACACTTCTTCAAAAAGCCCTGGATGCTTTTGACATCGTTGTCAAGAACGAAAACGATGTCTTGATCTTGGTGGTCAACCATTCATTGGCCTTCATGAAACCCGCCGAAGCCCTTCGCTTGAGCCAGGCCTTGGAGAAAACGGCGGGATATTTGAAAGAAAACAATTTCACACAACCCCAACTCTGTTCGATTTGCGGACAGTCCGGTTGCGATGCGTATGACTATGCCCACGGTGTACATCGTCCTTGCCACCGGGCTTGTTTGCCGGAGAAACCGGATTCGGGAACGCTTTCCCATCCGGAACCTTTGCCGGCCGAGGACCTCGGAGCCCGCATTTTGAGCGTGATTCTGAGCATTTCTCTGAGTATCGTATTTTCCATTCCGGCGATTGTCGCCGCCATTTATTACCCTGTATTCTATACTTTCCTGCTGATTTTCATCCCTTTGGGCGGAATATTGGGGACTAAATGGGGACGGACCAACGTCAATTCGAGAACTTTTCGTGACCTGAATATTCAATCGTATTTTCTTGGGATCGCCTTGATGGCGTGGCGGTTGAATCTAGCCATTGCCGCGCAAGGCGGGATCGGAACCTATTTCGCTCATTTTGCGAATTTGGGAGCCTCGCTCTTGGATTTCGCCGTGGGTTCACTCGCAATCACCGCGGGCATGGCACTTTTTCGTGCCTTGTTGCCCGTGCGTAAACTATAGGAGGCGGTTCAATGAAACTCGGTGATTTCAATACATTGACGGTCCTACGGGAAACGGACATTGCCTACCAACTGACAGACGGAGAAAACGAGTTCTTCCTACATAAGAAAGAAGCTCTGCGCAATTATCTCAAAGGCGAAGTGATCGAAGTCTTTCTTTATGTCGACAACCAAGGACGACCCACGGCTTCCACGCGCGTCCCCTTAATCACCGTCAACTCCGCGGCATTTTTGGAAGTAGTCTCGGTGAACCCGGAATTGGGTGTCTTTCTCCATTATGGAATCGTTAAGGATCTCCTGTTGTCCAAAGACGACCTTCCTTTGTCGTTTTCCTCTTGGCCGATCGTCGGAGACCAACTCTTTTGCACCGTAAAAATCAAAAAAGACCTGATGTTCGCCAAGATGATCGGACGTAAGTTGATTCGGACCTACCTTCCGGAACCGGCTTCTCTTGAAGAACAGACAACGTACGAGGCCATCGTCTTGTTCATGTTGGTGGAAGGTCTCGTCTGCATTACCAAAGAAGGACATGAAATCTTTGTCCACTACAATAACACGCGTCAAAAATACCGCATCGGGGAAACGGTCCGTGTTTCGATTCTTCACCGTCACGACCGCTATGAATACACCGGCACGTTGATTCCTGCCAAAGAATTCATGCTTCACCCGGATTCGGAAACCATTCTCCGATATTTGGAGAATCATGCGGGAACCATGAGGTTCACCGACAATTCTTCCCCCGAAGACATTCAATTGGCTTTGCATATGAGCAAAGGTGCTTTCAAGCGGGCTTTGGGGACGCTTTACAAGTCCGGGTTGGTCGATTTGCAGCCCGACTGCACCAAACTGATCAAGAAAATGGAATGAATAACGACCCCCAGGCGGGGAATCCAACGAAAAGGTGAATGTTGATGGGAAGAGCCCATGAAGTCCGCGCTGCCTCGATGGCGAAAACCGCGGCAATGAAAAGCAAACTGTACTCGAAATACGGAAAAGAAATCTATATGGCCGCCCGAAACGGAGCGGACCCCAACGGTAACTTGACACTGAAAAAATGGATTGAAAAAGCAAAAGCCGAGCAGGTTCCGGCCGATGTCATCAAACGCAACATCGACAAAGCCAAAGGCGGTGCCCAAGAAAATTACGAAAATGTCCGCTATGAAGGCTTCGGACCCGGGAACTCGATGATCATCATCGAATGCATGACGGACAATGTCAACCGGACCTTCGGGGAAGTTCGTGCCTGTTTCACAAAGACGGGCGGAAAGGTCGGCGTGGCGGGAAGCGTCGCCCATCAATTTACCTACGTTGCCTTGGTAACGGTCGAGGAGATGACCGAAGACGAGGTGTTTGAAGCCATGCTGAATGCCGAATGTGACGTTCAAGACGTTCAAGCGGAGGACGGAATGGTGACCATTACCGGCCAACCCAACGATCTGGACAAAATCAAAGAGGCTTTGATCGCCGCTAAGCCCGATGTCAAAATCGTCGATGGCGCCGTGACATACCTGCCCCAAACTTACGTCACTCTGAGCGAGGACGACTTGCGGAAATACCGCAATTTCATCGCAATGACGGATGAAATCGATGATATTCAAGAAGTCTTTTCCAACGTGGATGTTCCCGTTTCCGATGAGGAATGAACCCGAATCGACAGGCAGCCGAAAGGTTGCCTTTTTTTTCTGGAATTTCGCGGTTTTCCGTTGGATTTTTGAGGTATTTGTGGTAAAATAAAAGAGTAGAAAAATCCTTTGAAAAATTACAAATTCATCGTCTGAGGTGAAATTATGAACCTACCCAACAAGTTGACCATGGTCCGGGTGATCCTCATTCCCGTGATGGTCGCCGTCTATCTGGTTTTCCCGCTTATTTCCTGGGGAGGATATCCGATGTTTCTCCTTCTCGGTCTCATTTTTGCGGCCGGTTCGTTCACGGATTTTTTGGACGGATACATTGCCCGAAAACGGAACCTTGTCACCACCTTCGGAAAATTCATGGATCCGTTGGCCGATAAACTGTTGGTCATGACGGCCCTGTTGATCTTGATGGATTCCGCCCGAGGCATCGTCACGATGTGGATGCCATTTTGGATTCCTTTGATTATCCTTTCCCGTGAATTGATCGTCACCAGCATTCGTCTCGTCGCCGTTGGAGAAGGCAATATCATCGCCGCTTCCCCGTGGGGAAAAGCCAAAACATTCGCTACGATGGGAGCCATCGCGATTTATTTTTTCTTGGTTCCACTCGGATGGACGGGTTTTGGGGTGATCGGAATCATCCTTATGTCATTAGCAGTCGGCTTGACCTTGATTTCCGGCTTTGACTATTTTTGGAAAAACCGTCACTTGATTTTCGCCAGTAAATGAAGAATACACCCTTGGGTGGCGTAATTTATTCAAGCGCACGACCGTTTTTGGTCAAGCAAACATTCGACAGGAGGCCGTCTTATGGCAGATGAAAAACGCAAGAAATCGCTGGAAGCCGCATTAAAGGAAATCGAAAAGGAATTTGGCAAAGGCGCCGTGATGATTTTGGGAGATGAAGTTGCGAACATGTCGGTTGAAGCCGTTTCCAGCGGATCGATCGCTTTGGATCATTGCCTCGGGGTTGGGGGTTATCCGAAAGGCCGCATCATCGAAATCTTCGGTCCCGAATCGACCGGAAAAACCACCTTTGCGCTCCACGCGATCGCCGAAGTGCAAAAAGGTGGCGGATATGCCGCCTTTATCGATGCGGAACATGCATTGGATCCGGTCTATGCCAGAAATCTCGGGGTCGACATCGATTCGTTGATTCTTTCCCAACCCGATACCGGAGAACAAGGATTGGAGATCGCGGAAGCTTTGGTTAGGAGCGGTGCCGTCGATATCATGGTTGTCGACTCGGTGGCGGCTTTGGTTCCCGAAGCGGAGATTCGCGGTGAAATGGGCGATTCTCACGTCGGTTTGCAAGCACGGCTGATGAGCCAAGCGATGCGGAAACTTTCCGGGGTTTTAAGCAAATCCAATTGCATCGCCATTTTTATCAACCAAATCCGGGAAAAAGTCGGAGTCATGTTCGGAAATCCGGAAACGACGTCAGGTGGCCGCGCGCTTAAATTCTACGCCTCGGTCCGTTTGGACATTCGCCGCGGCGAACAAATCAAAGTCGGGGACGAAGTGATCGGCAACCAAGCCAGGGTCAAGGTTGTCAAAAACAAAGTCGCTTCCCCATTCAAGACGTGCGACATCGACATCATTTTCGGCAAAGGCATTTCCCGTTCCGGCGAAGTCGTCGATTTGGGTGTGGAACTTGATTTGATCCAAAAGAGCGGCGCGTGGTTCTCTTACCATGATCAAAAGATCGGACAAGGGCGGGAGAACGTCAAGAAGTATTTGGAAGACAATCCGTTGGTCATGAACGAAATCGCCTTGGCGATCCGTCAAAAATTCGACATGAAATGAGTTTTCTCCTGCGGAACATTGATTTTCCTCCAATATATATGGAACGCGGTCTCTTCCGACCGCTTTTCTTTTTTGAAAAAGAGAGGAGACTTTCGGTGTTCTCGACCCTCTTTCCGAAGATTCCGGTAAATAATTTTTGACTATGACCGCCTTATACGGTATAATAAAATAGAAAACAAGTTGACGTAAGTATATCGTTTGAAACGGCTCCCGGAACTGGGAATCCGGACGGCGTTTCATCATATAATTTCAACTTTAAAAATTGCATATACGGAGGTAATTGTACCATGGAATGGGTCCAAATCATTATCTCCAGTTTGCTCGGTCTAGCCATCGGCGGTATCGTCGGCTTCTTGCTACGGGTCAGAATCGTGGAAAAATCCTTCCTCGCAACCCGCACAAAAGCCCAAAAAATCGTCGAAGAAGCCACTACTCAAGCGGAAAAAATCAAAAAAGAGAAACTTATCGAAGCCAAACAAGAGATTTTCAACCTCTATCAGGAAAACGACAAACTGATCAAGGAGAAAAAAGCCAACGTTCAGGAACTCGAAAACAAACTGAATCAACGCGAAGACCTGCTTGAACGGCGTGCGTCCAATTTGGACAAACGCGAGCTCAACCTTGATCGCAAAGAAGAAGCTCTTGATGAGAAGAAAGCCGCGCTTGAGGAAAAGAACAGCAAACTGGACAGTGTCATCCAGCAACAGAATGCCAAACTGTTTGAAATCGCCAATTTTACCGAGGAACAAGCTCGGGGAGTCGTGATGGAACGTGTCGAAGCCGACATGTCCTCCGAAATCAGTCGCTATATCCGCGATGCGGAAGAAAATGCGAAAGCCGAAGCCCAGAAAACCGCCAAAGACATCATCTCTCAAGCTATTCAAAAGTATGCCCAAGATGTCACCGCCGAGTCAACCGTCACCGTCGTCAACCTTCCCAATGACGAAATGAAGGGACGAATCATCGGCCGCGAAGGACGCAATATCCGCACCATCGAAGCGATGACGGGCGTCGATCTGATTATTGACGACACCCCCGAAGCGGTCGTATTATCCGGATTCGATCCGGTTCGCCGCGAAATTGCCAAAAAGACCATTGAAACCTTGATTACCGACGGACGGATCCACCCTGCCCGCATCGAAGAAATCGTCGAGAAAACCCGCGTGGAAGTGGATCAATTCATTCGGGACATGGGCGACAAAGCCGTGTTTGAAACCGCCGTCGGCCGTATGCATCCCGATCTGGTCAAGTTGCTGGGACGCCTGCATTTTCGGACCTCCTACGGTCAAAATGCGCTGAAACATTCGATTGAAACGGCTTTCCTTGCCGGAAAGTTGGCCGTCGAACTCGGCGAAAACGAAGTGATCGCCAAACGAGCCGGTTTGCTTCATGATATCGGAAAAGCCGTCGATCATGAAATTGAAGGTTCGCATGTCGACATCGGCATTCTCTTAGCCAACAAATACCGCGAAAATCCCGCGGTCGTCGATGCCATCTCTTCACACCACGGCGACTCTGAAGCCAAGACCGTCATCGGTGTCCTCGTCGCGGCCGCCGACGCTTTGTCCGCCGCCCGTCCGGGTGCTCGAAGCGAGTCGTTGGAAAATTACATCAAGCGACTTACCCAATTGGAGGAAATCTCACATTCCGTTGCCGGTGTCGATCAAGCGTTTGCGATCCAAGCCGGTCGCGAAGTCCGAGTCATCGTCAAGCCCAACGAAGTGGACGACACCCGAACCTATGTGATTGCCAAAGAAATCCGCCAACAAATTGAAGAGAAACTCAGCTATCCGGGGACCATTAAGGTTACGGTCATCCGCGAAACGAGAGCCCAGGATATCGCCAAATAATCCATAGCCTTCCTGCGGGAAGGCTATCATTTTTCCTTACGGAGGTTCGACATGCGCATCCTTTTCATCGGTGATGTTTACATGGAACAAGGGCGGAAAGCCCTGAAAAAATATTTCGATCAAGTCAAAGCCGACACGAAACCGCATTTGGTGGTTTTGAATGCAGAAAACATTGCCAACGGCAATGGCATCACCTTGGAAATCTACAAAGAACTGATGGCCATGGGAATTCACGCTCTCACTTTGGGGAACCACGCCTACACTCGCCGGGACGCTCCGGAAGTCTTGGAACTTCCCTATATCGCCCGTCCCGCCAACTACGGACCCGGAGCCAAAGGCCGCGAATACGTCACTCTCCAGTTCAACGACAAAAAAGTGACGGTGATCAACCTTTTGGGACGCGTTTTCATGCGCGATCAGATCGATAACCCCTTTACCAAAATCGACGAATTGCTGGGACGTATCAACAGCGATTACGTCATCGTGGATTTTCATGCGGAAGCCACCAGCGAAAAATATGCAATGGCAAATTATCTGGACGGTCGGGTGGATGCTTTGGTCGGCACCCACACCCACGTTCCGACCGCGGACGCCTGCGTCTTCCCCCAAGGCCTCCTTTACATGACCGACGTCGGGATGACCGGCGTCCGATACGGAATCATCGGCGGCGAAATCCGTCAAGGAATCCGCAAATTCCTTTCCGGTGTCCCTGAGCGCGTCAATCCCGAACCGGTCGGAGCGCTGCAATTCAATGCCGTTTTATTGGACCTCGACGCCAAGAAAATCGAAGCCATTCATCTCTTTGAATAAACCCCATGCGGAGCTTCTCCGCGGAAACGAGAAAACCGATGACTGAGAAAATCTTTTCCAAACCCATTTTGAAGTCGGCTGCCCGCCGTTCCCGCCAATCCGTGCATGTCACGGATTTTTCTCTCTCTCCGCATTATCAAGAATTGGGTAAAGGGAAAAAGTACACCATTCAAACGTATGGGTGTCAAGGCAATGAGGCCGACTCGGAAAAAATCAGCGGCTTGTTGGAACTGATCGGTTTCACCAAGGCTCCATCCGAGGCAGAAGCCGATTTGTTGGTGTTCAACACCTGTGCCATCCGTGCCAACGCCGAAAATAAAGTCTTCGGCGAACTTGGGAGAGTCAAACAATATAAAGAACAACGACCGGACCTCATCATCGCCGTCGGCGGTTGTATGCCTCAAGAGGAAGTCGTCGTCGAAAAAATCCTGAAAACCTATCACCAAGTCGACATTGTCTTCGGGACCCACAATCTCCACCGGTTGCCCGATTATCTCGCGAGCGTGATGAGCGGAGTTCCTCAAGTCGTCGACGTATGGAGCGAGGAAGGTTCGATCGTCGAACATTTACCGACGGTTCGGGCCAATGGAGCGAAAGCCTGGGTCAACATCATGTTCGGTTGCGATGAGTTCTGCACCTATTGCATTGTCCCTTATGCACGCGGAAAAGAACGTAGCCGAAGGCCGGAAGACATCATCGCGGAGGTGATCGAATTGGCCTCCCGCGGGTACCGTGAAGTCACTCTTTTGGGGCAAAACGTCAATTCGTACGGTTTGGACTTTGTCGACCGCGATTATCGATTTGCCGATTTGCTGGCGGAACTGCGTTTGCTTCCGATCCCCCGCATCCGGTTCACAACCAGTCATCCCAAAGACTTCTCCCAGTTTTTGATCGATGTCCTCTCGCAAGGAGGCAATCTGATGCCCTCGATTCACCTGCCGGTGCAATCCGGTTCGGATCGGATTTTGAAGGCAATGAATCGAAAATACACCAAAGACCAATATCTCGACTTGGTTCAAAGAATTCGAACCGCGATTCCCGGGGTTTCGTTGACGACGGATCTGATTGTCGGTTTTCCCGGAGAGACCGAAGCCGATTTTCAGGAGACGCTCGAACTCGTCGAACGAGCCGAGTTTGAAGGGGCGTACACGTTTGTTTTTTCACCCCGAGCCGGAACCCCTGCCGCTTCCCTCCCCGACGCTACGCCAAAAGCGGAAAAAATGGAAAGACTTTACCGCTTGAACGATCGGATCAATGCCGGTTTTTCCCGGGGGAACGCCCGGTTTCTCGGCCAAACCGTCGACGTGCTTGTCGACGGGGCTTCCAAGACCAAAAGCGATATCCTGTCCGGGTATACCCCCCACAACAAACTCGTTAATTTTCCCGGTTCCCCCGAACTAATCGGAACCATCGTACCGGTTCATCTGGTCCGCGCCAAAACCTGGTCGTTGGACGGGGAGGTCGCGCTTGAACGTTGAAGAACGTCTGTCGGTTTCATTGCGGGAATCCGAACTGGTCCTTCGGACAAAGGAATGGAAACGCGTGATCGAGGCACATCCCGAGTATGCCGAACGGTTTCGCGCTTTGTTGGAAATTCAAAAGAAGATGGTTCGGGCTCATCAATCCGGGCGCACTCGGGATTATCTCCTGGCCAAAACCGAATATGAAACCGGAATGGCCGAATTGACGGCTTTTCCGGCGGTGGCGGAGTATTTGAGCTGCGTCGAGGAATTGCAGATCCTCGTTGGGGACCTTCTTGAGATTGTCAGGACGGCAGTAAATCAAGACCTCCATTAAGACGGGCATTCCGTCTTTTTGTTTTCAACGGACGAATGGTCGCTTTTTCCAGTCGGTTTTGCGACTTTCCCTGACGTTACGGCCTGAGCGGAAAACCTTTATTTTTCGTTCTTATCTCTTGATTTAGATTTTCAATTATAGTAGTATATAATCAAGATGTCGAGAAACGGGTGAGATTATGAGTAAACTGAAATCCCATGAAGAAATGTTTGCCTATTCGAAAACCCTCAGCGTGATCCCCGCCGTAGATTTGGCGAACCTATTGACGGTTTCCAAAATCAAAGTCCCCACCTACATCCATCGTTTTGTCCTTCGGGAAACGATTTCCCCGAAGGTTTTCGCCACGGCCCTCTATTCGACCTTTACCGACGAACTGAAATACCGTCTCCGCGGTTATCGGGATTTTTCCATCTACCTTCTGGAAAAACTGATGGTCGACTATAATTTGGAGTTCGACGCGGCCAAATACAAAGAGATCTTTTTCGACATGCTTTTTCTTAACGCCGACCTTTTTGGAATCAAAGATCATTTCGTCAACGAACTGGATAAGTTGAAATACAAGTATGCCGTCGATTTTGAAACCATCCCCTACTCCACTTTTATGAGTCATTTCGGAAATCTTTTGTATGAACCCTCCGGATACTTGGACGGGGTCAGCCTATCCATTCTCAAAGATGTGATGATTCATTCGAGTACCTTAGGCGATTTGCGCGGACTCGGAGAAAAATACGGGGTGAAAGTCCCCCGGCGCATCAACAAAACCCAATTGGTCCAAATCCTGGCGAAACGCTTCCGACTCTCCGAAGATGAGATCGTATTGCTCAACGATAAATCCGTCCTCGATCTGGAAATCTATGCCAAGGATAAGGGTTTCAGCATCTCCATCGACCTCAAAAAGAGCGATATGGTCGAATTCATCGTCTTTTCTTTGGGCATGTATCACCAAGAAGCCCATAAGGACCTGCATGATTACCGTGTTCCGCTTGCGGTCGATCTCGATACGGTCCAAATCGAAGAAGTTCAATTCGTGTCCAACGACCAAGACATCCCCGTGGTCCTGGCCGAACCGGTCGTGACCGAACCCGCAAAAACAGAACCCGAACCGCTTCCCCCCTCGGAACCCATCCAGACCGCCCCGATCGAAGAGGAAGTCGTGGCTCCGAAGGAACCGGAACCGGTGGCCGAACCGGAACCGGTGGTCGAACCCGAACCCGTGGTCGAACCCGAACCGCGACCCGAAGAGAAACCGGCCGAAGTCCTTCCTGCCCAACCGGCGGCCCCTGTGGCCAAAGAAGTTCCCGCTCCCGAACCGGTTCTTCGCCCGATGCTGACCGAAGGATCCAAAAACTATTCCGAAGAAGAACGCGCGCTCCTGGATGAGAAGATCAATCTCATCATCAAAAAATACCAACGCAAACGTCGCCAGAAAACCTTCTGGACCATCCTCTTGGTGACATTGGGAGTCGCCGTGGTCGGTTTCTTGGGCTACTGCCTTGCCTTTTACTTTATCAACGACCCGCACATCCTCCCCTTTGGAATCCCCGTGTTCTGGGAGTAAGACCCAGCCGATTCAGGTGATTTGATTTTGGAAAAGCCCACAGAAAACAGTTTCACCCCCATGATGCAACAATATCTTGAAATCAAAAAAGACTATAGCGACTATATAGTCTTTTTTCGGATTGGGGATTTCTACGAAATGTTTTTTGAGGATGCGGAAATCGGCTCACGGGAACTGGAAATCGTTCTGACCGGAAAAGACGCGGGCCAAAAAAGCCGAGTCCCCATGTGCGGAATTCCTTTTCACGCCGCCAACGTATATTTGGAAAAACTGGTGGAAAAGGGCTACAAAGTCGCCATCTGCGAACAGGTGGAAGATCCCGCGTTGGCCAAGGGATTGGTTCGTCGCGAAGTCATCAAACTGATTACCCCCGGGACGATAGTCGAAGACGGTGCTGTCGATGAAAAATCGAATAACTACATTGTTTCGGTGGCGGAATCCAAAGAAAAATATCTTCTGGCCTATTCGGATCTGACCACGGGACAGAACTGCATCGTTTCCACCCCCAAGGATCCCGAAGGGTTGTGGAGCGAGATTCTCAATCTACACACGCGTGAAATCGTCATCGGCCCCCGGTTCAATCAGCGACCGCTTCGTCGATTTCTACAGACGGAAGCTTTGACCGTTTCCGTTTTCGAGTCCTCCGATCTGCCCCAAGCCTACAAACACCTCGTAGCCGACCTCTATGACAAAGAATCATTGGAAGCCTTTGGTCGGTTGATCAATTACCTTCGCTCCACGCAAAAGCAGGAACTTGCCCATTTTCAAAAAGTCCAAGTGTTCGAATCGACTTCTTTTCTGCGGATGGATTACAACTCCAAACGCAATTTGGAGTTGGTGGAGACCTACCGTTTCGGATCTCGGAAGGGAAGTCTTTTTTGGTTACTCGATCAATGCCGGACGGCCATGGGTTCCCGATTCCTCAAACAAAATATCCTTCGTCCCCTGGTAGACAAAAAGAAGATCGAAAATCGTTTTTCCTTGCTCGAAGCACTCAACGAAAATTTTTTGGTCCGTGAGGACCTCAAGACGGACCTCAGAGAAGTGTATGACCTTGAACGAATCCTCGGTCGTATTTCCTTTGGGAACGCCAACGCCAAGGATTTGGTCAATCTAGCCCGTTCCTTACGAGTGATGCCGGGTTTGAAGGCGAGGATGGAAAGTTTGGTCATTCCCTACGCCGTCCAACTGGTCGGCAATCTCGATCCCCTAAGGGAACTGGAAGCCGCTATTTCCGCCGCGATCATCGATAATCCCCCGGTTTCGGTCAAAGAAGGCGGATTCATCCGTGAAGGGTATGATCCCGAACTCGATCGAATCCGGAACGCCGCTGCGCACGGCAAGGATTGGTTGGCGGAATTCGAAGCCGCCGAACGGGAGCGCACCGGAATCAAGAAATTGCGAATCGGCTATAACCGCGTATTCGGATATTACATCGAAGTCACCCGCGGCCAATTGGATCTGGTCCGGGAAGAATTCGGCTATGAACGCAAACAAACCTTATCGAATTCCGAACGGTTCGTGACTCCGGAACTCAAGGAAAAAGAAACGTTGATTCTCGGTTCCGAAGAAGATGCCATCCGCTTGGAATACGACTTGTTTGTCAAACTTCGAGATCAAGCCAAAGCCGAAACCGCATCGCTTCAAGAGATGGCACGCGCGGTCTCCGAAATCGATATGTTGCTGGCGTTTGCCCAAGTCTCGGCCGACAATCGTTACGTTCGCCCGTTCATCATCCCCGAACGGTCGATTGAAATCATCGGGGGACGGCACCCTGTCGTCGAGAAGATGCTCGACAACGAACGTTACGTCGAAAACGATGTCGTGATGCCGGAAAAAACCTCAATCCTGCTGATTACCGGTCCGAACATGTCCGGAAAATCCACCTATATGCGGCAGACCGCCTTGGCCATCATTTTGATGCAGATGGGATGTTTCGTCCCTTGCCAGAGCGCACGGTTACCGATTTTCGATCAGATCTTCACCCGCATCGGAGCGGCCGACGACTTGACAGGGGGAAAATCCACTTTCATGGTGGAAATGCTGGAAGTCAATCATGCGGTCCAAAACGCCACGGCGGACAGCCTGATCCTTTTTGATGAAATCGGGAGAGGGACGGCAACCTATGACGGCATGGCCTTGGCGCAATCGATCATCGAGTATTGCCACGCCAAAATCAAAGCGAAAATCCTCTTTTCGACCCACTATCACGAACTTACTTATCTGGAAGATGAACTCAAAGGGCTTCACAATGTGCATGTAATGGCCAAAGAAGACAGAGGGAACATCGTCTTTCTGCATAAAGTCGCCGACGGCCCCACGGATCGTTCTTACGGGATCCATGTCGCCAAACTGGCTTCCCTTCCGGCCGGTCTGATTCATCGGGCTCAACTGATTTTGACCGAATTAGAAAAAAACCATGGAACTAACGTCATTAAACCGCAAGAAACCACCTTGTTCAATTTTGAAGTGGCTCAAGAGGCCGCCGAGTCGGCTTGCGATCAATACGCATCCGTCCTTGAGCAGCTGAAGGCCTTGGACATCAATGCCTTGACGCCCATCAAAGCGATGAACATTCTCGCCGACGTCGTTGAGGAAATCAAGAAATTAGCGGGGGACTGAGGTCCCTTGCCGTTTTTACGGAGAAAGAAGGTGAATCGATGGGCAACATCGTCCGACTGAATGAACATTTGGCAAATATGATCGCCGCCGGGGAAGTCATTGAACGGCCGGCGAACGTCGTCAAGGAACTTGTCGAAAACGCCTTGGACGCCGAGGCTTCCCGTATTGATATCATCTTGAAAGAAGGCGGCCTTCAAGGAATCTCCGTTTCCGATGATGGTAACGGCATGGATGCGGAGGACGCGGAGTTGGCGTTTGAGCGTCATGCCACATCCAAAATCAAAACAGAACGGGATTTATTTCGGATCCGTTCCCTCGGATTCCGCGGAGAAGCCTTGCCCTCGATGGCGGCCATAGCGCGCGTCGAACTGACGACTTCAAAAGGCATCGACGCGGGGTTTCGCGTGGTTTTCCAAGCCGGAAAAAAGATCGAATCCGGATTCGCCTCAGCGCGAAAAGGAACCGCGGTTTCAGTCACCAAACTCTTCTACAACACCCCCGCCCGACTCAAATATTTCAAAGGACCGATTCCCGAAACTGCGGTTATCACCGATATGGTCGGCAAATTCGCCTTGGCTCACCCGGAAGTCGCTTTTCGTCTCCAGCACGATGGAAAAGACCTTTTGAAAACCAACGGAAACGGCAACAAGATCGAAGTCTTGGGTGAACTTTATGGATACGGCGTGGCGAAAATGATGTTGCCTTTCCACGGAGAAGGGCCAGAGTACCGGCTTTCCGGAGTGTTGGCCAATCCCTTGGTCAATCGCAGCGCGAAAAGTTACGTAACCTTAATCACCAACGGACGTGTCATTCGCAATCCCCGGCTGGTGGCAGCCGTCATCGAGGCATTTGACCAGCGGATTCCCAAAGGTCGTTATCCGATCGCCTTGTTGGAAATCCAATGCGATCCGATGTTGATCGATGTCAATGTCCATCCCACCAAACTGGAAATCAAATTCTCCGAAGAAACCAAACTTTTCGCCCAGATCGTCTCCGTTCTTCGAAAACGTTTGGAAGATTTTTCGCTGATCCAGGAAGTCCCCCTTTCCAAATCGGAAGGATGGGATCCCATTCAGGGAAGGCTTCGTTTTGAAACTGCGGAACGTCCCGCGGAACCCTTTGCGGAAATCTCTGCCGATCGGGTCGATGAAAGCCCGCGGGATCTCATCATCCAAGTCGAAGAAAACCGTTCGGAAATCCGAGGATTTGATCCGCTTCCCGAATGGTCGTTTTTGGGTCAATATGCCGGAACCTATCTTCTTTTTCAAAACGAAGAAGCCCTCTATCTGATGGACCAACATGCAGCGGCGGAACGGATTCGTTATGAACGATACCTTCGCAAAATGGCCGATCCCCAACGGCAATATTACGATCTGCTTGTCCCCTTTAATCTTGATTTTTCTTTGGGAGAAGCGATGGAAATCGTCCAAAAAGGGGACCTTTTGGCCGAATTCGGTATAAACCTCTCTCCCTCCGGACCCCAATCGTTTTTCTTGCGATCGGTTCCCGCTTGGTTTCCTTCCGGGATGGAAGAACTTTACGCGGAAACGGTGATCCGAACGGTATTATCGGGAAAAGACCTGCGTGTCGCCGAAGTTCGCGACGAATTGGCCAAACTGTTGGCGTGCAAACATTCAATCAAAGCCAACCATTATTTGAATTCGGAGGAAATTTCGACATTGGTGGCGGACCTGCGCCGATGCGACAACCCCTACACCTGTCCGCACGGCCGGCCGGCGGTCATCAAGATCGCTCACACGGATATCGAAAAATGGTTTCGAAGGGTCCTATGATGAAACCGATCGTGGCGATTGTCGGTCCGACCGCCGTCGGAAAAACCACCTTGTCGCTGGCCCTCGCCCACCGGTATGGGGGAGAAATCATTTCTGCCGATGCGATGCAGTTTTATCGAGGATTTGACATCGGCACCGCCAAACTTCCGGTTTCGGACCGTGAAGGCGTTTCCCATCACCTGATCGACATCCTCGATCCCGAAGCCGACTTTTCCGCGGCCGAATATCAAACCATGGTGCGCGGTGCCATCGATGATCTTCGCAACCGTGGTGTCCTTCCGATTCTTGTCGGGGGGTCGGGGCTCTACATCCGTTCGGTTCTATACGATTATCGGTTTGAAGGAGAAAAAAGAAATCGTCGATCGACGGAGTTTTACGAGCAACTGTCGAACGGAGAACTCTTCGAAATTTTGAAAACGAAAGACCCGGATGCGGCCGCAATCAATCATCCGAACAACCGAAAAAGAATCATCCGTCTGTTGGAGTTGGCGGAAGCGACGGGAACCCAACGCTCCGAAACCGCCGATCGTCTCTATTATCCGGATGCGCTTCCGGTCGGTCTCTACGCTCCCCGAGAAGAATTGGTTCGTCGCATCGACGAACGCGTGGATGCCATGCTGCAACGGGGATTGATCGAGGAGGTTCGGACCCTCTACGACCGAAATATTCGCGGTCAAGCTTTGGCAGCGATCGGATATAAGGAATTGTATTCATTTTTTGATGGGAAATGTACTTTGGAATCGGCCGTTGAAGCCATCAAAATCGCTTCCCATCGATATGCTAAGCGACAAATGACTTGGTTTCGCAATCAAATGAATGTCCAGTGGTTCGAGAGCGATCTTGCCAATTTTTCCCGAACCCTCTCGGACGTCACCGCCTTTTTGGACCCCCACTTGGGAAAATAAAAAATGTCGGACGACCGACATTTTTTTATTCTTCCTTGAGGTTGAAAGGCCATTGTTTCAATCCGCCCTGCAGACAGTAAACCCGAACGAACCCCTTACGGATCAGCTTTTTGGAAAACCGGCGGAGAAGTCCCGAGTCGGTCTCGTCATAGACGAAGACAGCCAGGTCGGTGCGCAGTTTCGATAGGTTCTGAAAAGCGCTCATCTTCGGAAAATTGCGCGAACCGCTGATGCGACGGGTATCATGCTGGGTTTCGGTTCGGATGTCGATCAATTGACCTTTACGCATGTTTTGTCGGAATTCTTCCGGTTTGAGGCGGACGATTTTTGAATAGTCGACATTTTTTCGACCCGCCAACAAAACACCCACCAAGAGACCCAAAACGATTGGCCAAACCCAATTCCAAATATTCGTCTCCAAAAACATCTGCACTCACTCCTTGCCCGAAATGACTATCCATAATTATAGAGGATATGATTTTTATTGTCAATCGCCATTTTTTGTAATATAATACTAATGTAATTCTTTTAAGATATTTTTGATTTTCAAGAGAGGGAAACGCCATGATCAACACCAACGAAATCCGCAACGGAATGACCATCCAGTTTGACGGGAACATTTATCAGGTCATCGAATTCCAGCACATGAAGACGGCTAAAGCCGGGGCCATCATGCAGACCAAACTCCGCAACCTTCGGACCGGAACGGTCATTTACAAGAACTTTAACGGCGGAATCAATATCGACACCGCCGAAGTCGTGAAATCGCAGATGCAGTATTTGTACGCTTCGGGGGATATGCATGTTTTCATGAACATGGAAACCTATGAGCAAATCGAACTCGACAAATCGCGGATCGAAAACGAACTGAACTTTTTGACCGAAGGAATGATGGTGACCGTCATGTCCTATGGTGAAGAAATTTTGGGTTTGGAACTGCCGGACAAAGTCGAATTGGAAATCATCGAAACCGCAGGAGACGCCCGCGGGAACACGGCCTCCAATGCGCAAAAAGAAGCTTTGACCAACACGGGATTCAAATTGCTGGTTCCGCTGTTTATCAAGAACGGCGAGAAAATCGTGGTTTCCACTTCCACCGGGAAATATGATTCCCGGGCCAAACAATAACCAACATCAGGGAGTGATCTCATTTTGGACAGTAGTCTGATACGACCTAGTTTCGGAGCGTTGACATTTCAACCGCTCCTTTTGTTGTTGATGCTGGGGCTTTTGGTGGCCTCCGCCTTTTTCTCGATGACGGAAATGGCTTATTCCGCTGTCGGAAAGGTTCGAATGAAAACCCTCGTCGAACAAGGGGCCCCGGGTTCTAAAAAAGCCAACTGGATCGCCGAAAACTTCGACCGGATGTTGACGACCATTCTCGTTGGCAACAATTTGGCCAACATCGCTCTCACCAGCGTCAGCGTTGTCTTTTTTAGTGCCTTTTTCCAATCCCTTCCCAACGCACAAACGATCGTCACGCTTTTGAACACGGTCGTCATGACTGTCATCATCCTCACGTTCGGGGAAATTCTTCCGAAATCTCTGGCCAAGAACAATCCGGAAAAGATCGCCTTGAAAATCAGCGGGTTCCTCTATTTTTTAATCAAAGTGATGTCCCCGTTGACCTTTTTGTTCCGCAAACTCAACCGTCGGGTCATCAATGCCGTGGAAACGGAACAAAAGCCGACCGTAACCGAAGATGAACTGGAAACGATCATCGACACGATGGAAGAAGAAGGATCGATCGATGAGGAAGAAGCCGACATGCTTCAGCGGGTCCTGAATCTTTCGGATATCACGGTCGAAGAGATCATGACCCCGCGGGTCGATATGGTCGCCATCGAAGTGAACAAGGACGTGAATGCCATCACCGAGATGTTCTTCAAACACAAGTATTCCCGGATTCCCGTCTATGAAGAAACCTCCGATAACATCATCGGCATCCTCTATGAACGGGATTATTTCACCAAATTGATCAAAGGGCAGCATGTCAACGTCCGCAAGATCCTTAAGAAACCGCTCTTCGTTCCCGCCACTACCCGTGTCGATTCCTTGATTGAAACACTGCAGATCGAAAACAGCCATATCGCCATCGTCGTCGATGAATATGGGGGGGTCGATGGCATCGTCACGATGGAAGATGCTTTGGAAGAACTGGTGGGCGAAATCTACGACGAACACGACGAAGTGGCCCAAAGCATCATCAAACGCGGAGAAAACCGCTATGTCGTCGATGCCGATTTCGATTTAAAGAGCCTATTTGAAGAATTGAACCTGGGCGAATGCCCGGTGAGCGAGGCGACATCGGTGGGGGGCTGGTTATTTGAACAGTTCCAAGACATCCCCGAAGTCGGCGAAAAAATCGAATATCAACAATCAGTCAACCAAGTATTTAACGATCTTTCCGAATTAATCGGGGAAGACACCGAAACTTTGTCCTTTGAAATCCTCAAAGTCAAAAAACGGCGGATCAAAGCCGTTCTTCTGACCGTCGATGTCCGGACCAAAGACACAACCGAAGCCCAAGAACCGTAAAATCGAGCGGGATAGGAACTTATGCCCGCTTTTTTCAAAGAATGAATCGTCTCCGAAAGGAAGTGCCGCATGGAACGGATTCAGAAAATCATTGCCGCCTCCGGAGCGGCTTCCCGGAGGACGGCGGAGGAATGGATTCTCCAAGGCCGCGTCAAAGTCAACGGGGAAACCATATCCCGTCCCAGCCATCCCGTTGAGCCTTCCGATCGAATTGAAATCGACGGACGCCCGCTTCCCGCCCCAGAGGAAAAAGTCTATTTTCTCCTTAACAAACCCGCCGGGGTGGTCACGACGACCGCCGACGACAAAAACCGAAAAACCGTCGTGGATTTGATTGATACCGACAAACGCATATTCCCTGTCGGTCGGTTGGACTACGATACCACCGGCGCCTTGATTTTGACAAACGATGGGGATTTCATGAACGCCTTGATCCACCCGCGACATCACGTTGAAAAAGAATATTCCGTCAAGGTCGAAGGCCTTCTTCGTAAGGAAGAATCCGCCCGAATCGGACGCGGATTGGATGTTGAGGATTTCCATACCCTTCCCTGCCGAATCCTTTCGGTGCGGTACGATCAAGCCAAAACCTCAACCTCTCTCAAAATCATCATTGAAGAAGGCAAGTACCATCAGATCAAACGGATGTTCGAAATCGTCGGTCATCCGGTGATCAAACTCTCCCGGATCCGCTTTGGAACTCTGACCTGCGAAGGACTCTCCCCCGGAGAATACCGACGGTTGAAACCGCATGAAATCAAGCAACTTTGGAATCTCTCCCGTTTCGGGAACCCAGAGCGATAATTTTGCTTTTTATGGGGTCGCTTTTTGGGAAGATATGGTATAATGTAAAAAGTTGAGGGGCGATACGATGAACCATCACGCTTTGGCGATCGACGGCCCGGCAGGCGCGGGTAAATCGACCGTGGCGAAAATTCTCGCCAAAAAGCTCGGATACACCTACATCGACACCGGGGCAATGTACCGTGCAACCACATACAAAGCCCTCCGACTCAAGGTTGATCTTGATGATCCTGAGGCGTTCGGATTCCTTGACTCCACCCCGATGACTTTCCGTGACGGAATCCTCTTCATGGATGGAGAGGATGTCTCCGAGAAGATCCGAACCCATTCGGTATCCAATAACGTCTCGGTGGTCGCCAGTCATATCCCCGTCCGCAACAAACTGGTTGCCATTCAGCAGAAAATCGCTCAAGACGACAATGTGGTGATGGACGGCCGCGACATCGGCACCATCGTCCTTCCGCAAGCCGACCTTAAAATTTATATGACCGCTTCGGTGGAAGAGCGTGCCCGACGGCGTCACGAAGAAAATCTTGCCAACGGAATCGAAAGCGATTACCAGAAAATTCAAAAAGACATCGAGCGCCGGGATAAAATCGATTCTTCCCGGGCCTACAACCCCCTCCGTCAAGCGGAGGATGCAGTGTACTTGGATACTTCTCACCTGGACATCGAACAGGTGTCGGAACAAATATATCGGCAATTCATGATGATCATCGATGCGAAAAGGAGCGAATAGGCTATGGATGAAATCAAAGATTTGAAAGTCGGGGACGTTGTCGCCGGAAAAGTTTTAAAGGTTTCGAAAGAAGAGGCGCTGGTCGATATCGGCTATGCGTTCGAAGGGACGATTTACCGCGATCACCTGACTCTGCGGAAAATCGACGACTGCAGC
>JAKLGB010000001.1:0-17348 GCA_022710895.1 Bacillota bacterium | reverse complement strand
GCGAAGTGATCAAAGTCGACGACGTGATCACCGTCAAAGTCACCAAAATCAGCGAAGGGGAATCGGAGAACGTCCTCCTGCTTTCGCGTTTGGACCTGGAAAAGAAAGAAGCCTTTGAAAAGTTTAAGGCCGAATTGGCGGAAGGCAACGATGTCGTCGCCAAAGCCAAAAAAAGCGTCAACGGCGGACTGCTGTTGGATTTCCATGGCATCGAATTGTTTATGCCCGATTCGCTCATCGATTTAGCGAACACCCCCAAGGATCAACTGGGTTTGGTCGGAACCGAACAAAAAGTTCGGATTTTGGAAATCCGCAACGAACGCGGGAAAGACAAATATATCGTCAGCCGCAAACAAGTCCAATATGACGAGTTGAAACAACGCGAAAAAGATGAGCTCGCGGCCGTCCAAGTCGGCGATGTCCGGCAAGGAACCGTTCAGCGTCTCGCCGAATTCGGAGCTTTCGTCAAAATCGGACAATTCACGGAAGGCTTGCTGCATATCAGCGAAATCTCCCATTATCGCGTTGCCAAAGTCGAAGACGCCTTGAAACCCGGGGACGAGATTACCGTCAAAGTCATCAAGATTTCCGGACGCAAGATCAGCCTTTCGATGAAAGCCCTCGAAGAAAAACCTTGGGATTTGTTCGTGAAGAACCACAAAGTCGGCGACCGTGTTCTGGGAACCGTGGTCAAAAAGATGCAATTCGGGATGATCATCGAACTGGAAAAAGAAGTCCGCGGACTTCTCAATCGTTTCGATTATTCCTGGAATCCGCAGGATAATTTCGCCGGGACCGTTCAAATCGGAGCGCAATTCGAAGTGCAAATCACGTCGATCGATTTGGAAAAAGAACAGTTCACCGTTTCCAAGAAACATCTGGAATACAATCCGTGGTCTGATGTCAAGGTCCGCCAAGGGGAACTGGTCACCGCAACGGTGAAGACCGTTCAGGAAAAAGGCGCCATCGTCGAAGTCAAAGGCATCGAAGCCTATCTCCCGATTTCCGAACTGGCTGAAGAACGAATTGAAAAAGCCGCCGACAAAGTGAAAGTCGGAGACGTCCTGCAAGTCGAAGTCATCGAATTCTTCCCCAAAGAATGGAAGATGAAAGTGTCGCTCCGCCGTGCTGCCAGCAAAGCCGAACGCCGCGAGTACGAAGCTCACTTAAACGAAAACGTCTCGAGCAACCAATCTTTAGCCGATTTGTTCGCGAAATATAAGAAATAATCAGAAGCATCAGGTGATAACATGCTGCCCAAAGTAGCAATCGTCGGTCGGCCGAATGTCGGCAAGTCGACGCTTTTCAACCGCATCATCGGGGAGCGCTTGTCGATCACCGATGATGTCCCGGGAGTAACCCGAGACCGGATTTACGCCAAAGCCCAATGGGGCGGGCGCCAATTTCATGTCATTGACACGGGGGGCATCGAAATCAGCGATGCGCCCTTTTTGGCTGAAATCAAAGCCCAGGTCGAAATCGCCATCGAAGAAAGCGGCCTGATCGTGTTTGTCACCGATGTCCGGACCGGAATGGTCGGTGATGATTCCGAAATCATGAAAATGCTCTACGGATCCAAAAAACCGGTGATTGTGGCCGTCAACAAGGTCGATGATCTTTCATTGATGGATCATACCTATGATTTCTATTCCCTGGGGGCCGACGACGTGATCGCGGTTTCCGGGGTTCACGGAATCGGGATCGGTGACCTTTTGGACAAGGTAGTGGCGTACCTTCCTCCCGAAATCGAAGACGAATATGCCGAAGACACGGTTCGGTTATGCGTGATCGGTCGTCCCAACGTCGGAAAATCGTCGTTGACCAACGCCATTCTCGGAACCGAACGGGTCATCGTCAGTGACATTCAAGGTACGACCACGGATTCGATCGACACCCCCTTTGACAAAGACGGAACCCACTACGTCGTCATCGACACTGCCGGATTGCGCAAACGCGGAAAAATCTTCGAATCCGTCGAAAAATACAGTGCGCTTCGAGCTATGGAAGCGATCGAACGGGCGGATGTCTGTCTGATCGTCTTGGATGCCGCAACCGGTATTCAGGAACAAGACAAACACATCGCCGGTTACGCCTTCGAAAACGGAAAAGCGATGATTCTCGTCGTCAATAAATGGGACGCCGTCAATAAAGATGGAGATACGATGGGCGATTACGTCAAAACCCTTCGCGACGAGTTTCAATTTTTGCCATTCGTTCCGATCGTTTTCCTCTCGGCCAAAACCAAACAACGGGTTTATACGCTGTTCCCGGCTATCGCCAAAGCCTTTGAGAACTACACCAAACGGATTCCCACTTCCGTTCTGAACGAAGTGGTTTCCGATGCGATTTCCTATTTTCCGCCGAAGGAAGTCAATGGCGTAAAACTGCGAGTTTATTATGCATCTCAGGTCGCCGTCAAATGCCCGACTTTTGTGTTCTTCGTCAACGATTCCGAAGCCGTCCATTTCAGCTACTACCGTTTTTTGGAAAATCGCATCCGTGAACGTTTTGATTTTGAAGGCACTCCGATCAAATTGCTTTTCCGTAATCGGGATTGACCATTTTTCGCAATATTTCGCGCTTTTTTTCGGTTTTGCGCTTGCATTTTCGAAAAACCCTCTCTATAATGATGGTATCATAAGCATAGGAGGAATCACGAATATGAACAAATCTGAACTGGTTGCCCGCATCGCCGAATTATCCGACCTGACGAAGAAGGATGCCGAAAACGCGCTCAACGCCACCGTTTTGGCCATTCAAGAAGCTTTGGTCAAAGGTGAAAAAGTCATCCTCACCGGTTTTGGCACATTCGAAGTGAAAGCGCGCAAAGCGCGGGCCGGTCACGATCCCCGTTCCGGCGAAATCATCAATATCCCCAGCTTGAAAGCTCCGACGTTCAAATCCGGAAAAGTCCTGAAAGACGCCGTCCGCTAAATCAAAATCAACTCAAAAAAGACCATCGGGTTCGATGGTCTTTTTTCGTTATTTTCGTTTTTATAAAGACAAAAGTCCGTAAACCATCAGGGCATATAGGGCGAAAGAACGGAAATTGTTGAGAAAATGGACCCCAAAGACCACAAAGATGTTCTTTTCCGATTTTTGATAGACATACCCGAAGACCATCCCCATCAAAATATAAGGAATCGATTGAATGAAGTCTCCATAGGACAAAACATGCATCAACCCGAAGAAAGCCCCCGATGCCAAAATGGCAACGGTTCCGCCCCAACGACGTTCCATAAATCCAAAAATCACTTTGCGATAGACGACTTCTTCGACCAACGGAGTGAAGATGCATAGAAGCAAAAACAATAAGGTCAAGTGTAAGGGGGAAGCCTGAAACATCCCTACGATCGTCTGTTCATTGGCCGAGGAATCCGAGACGCCAAGATATTCGAGAATGACGGTGGCGGCGACCATCGCCAGATACACCATGAGGAATCCGCCAAAAGTCCAACCGAGATGGCGACCCAACGTTTTGCGGAACCGTCGTGCGTCCTCTTTGAAAGCCCGCCGGTCCAAAAAGAGAAAAAGGAAGAAACAAATCATCACGGGAAATAGATTCAAAAGGATATAGAAAAGATCATTTTGGTCAAAACCATATTCAAAAGGAGAACTGGAAAAGATTTCTACGGAATAATCCCCCGAGTACTCGATGGTCCAGGACCCCATCGGTCCGACGTTTTCCTGATCCAAATAGATCGTGTCGATCAACTTTCCGTTGAGATCGTACAATTTCACGGAAGTCCATAAAGAGGGGAGGACAACCGGATTGCCGTTGCGAAGGGTTCCGGATACCGTGACACGATACGGGTACAGAGGATCTCCGGAATCGGTCAAGGTGACACGGGGTTCTTCCACGATGGTGATGGCATCGAGCATGGCGTCGCTATCGGGATATCGTAGTGAAAGATAAAAAGTGGAAAAGAGACTGGCCACTAAGGTAACTGCAACATACGATAAAAGCAACCAGCGATTGATCTTGGGCGTTCGCCATTCTTCCGGATTTTCGGGAACCGGTTGGGAAAGGGGGGATTGCGGTTCGAAAGGCGGTTTTTCGTCAAATTTTTTGAAAAGGTCATCGTATTCGCTCATAAGGGGCCCCCTCTTTCATTATGATACTCATTATACAAAAAAACGCGGATTATGAAAAGAGAAATCACTGTTGCCATGCGGATGGATTTGACAAAAATGCGATTTCGGGTATAATTATGTCGTATGTCAGTGAAGGATGCGTGAGAATATGACGAACAAATCGTTCGTAGTTATCGGGGTCGGACGTTTCGGTTTGGCCTTGATCGAAGAATTGATCAGCCTCAAGGCTGACGTCCTCGTTATCGATAAGAACTTTGAAAAGATTGAAAAAGTCGCCAAACATGTGACCAATGCCGTTTGTTTGGATTCTACCGACATCGACGCGCTTCGCGAAATCGGGATCAACAATTACGACACGGTCATCGTCGCCACGGGCATCGACGTGGACAACTCGATTCTAACGACCCTGATCCTCAAGGACTTGGGAGTCAAAGATGTCTATGTCAAAGTTCAAAGCGAATACCATGCCAAGGTTGTTGCCAAACTTGGAGTCGAAGAAGACCACCTGATTTGGCCGGAGCAATCCACGGGGGCAAGGTTGGCCAAGATTCTTGTTTCCGGGAATTTTTTGGAATATCTGGAACTAGACCAGGAATACAGTTTCATCTCCACGACTGCCACCAAAAAAATCATCGGAAAACACTTGTTGGAATTGGAAATCCGCAGCAAGTACGGTGTCAACATCGTCGCCGTCCGCCGGAATAACAAAATCATGATCCCGAGTTCGACAACCCCCTTTGAAGAGCACGACGAAATTCTTCTCGTCGGCAGTAACGCCAACATTAACAAGTTCACCCAATGGCTGAGCAAATAAAAGACTTTTCGAAGTCTTTTTTTTGTCGACCATCCGTTTCCTATAGGAAATATGTTATACTAAACATCAGGGTGAAATGATGAACGAGATCCTTGTCGCTTCACGAAACCCCGGGAAAATCCGGGAATATGCGGCACTGTTAGAACCCCTCGGCTTCCGAGTTTTGAGCCTGATTCAAGCGGCCGATTTTCCCGAAACCCCGGAAACCGGAGCCACCTTTTCCGAAAACGCCATTCTCAAGGGGGTGGCTGCTTTTCGCCGTTTTCACATTCCTACCCTGGCGGACGACTCGGGTTTAGAGGTTTTCTCATTAGGTGGAAAACCCGGAGTTTTCTCAGCTCGGTTTTCGCCCGAAGGAACCGATCAGAAGAACAACGAGCGACTCATTCGCGAGTTAAAGGGAATCACTGACCGCCGAGCCCGGTTCGTTTGTACCATTGCTTTTTTTCAAGATGAAAATCATCCCGTGCTTTTCGAAGGTTTTCTCGAAGGCCAAATCGTCGACGACCCGAAGGGGGACGAAGGGTTCGGATATGATCCGCATTTTTTCATTCCGGCGATCGGAAAGACCATGGCTGAATTATCGCTATTCGAAAAAAACACCCTGAGCCATCGCTCTCGGGCCTTGTCGAAAATGGTGGTTTTCTTGGGGGCGAAACGGTGATTCTCTTGCTCTTTTCCGATAACCATCGCGATACCATTTCGGTGGACACCATCATCGCCCGGCATCCCGAGGCCGAACTTCGGGTTTCCTTAGGCGATTCCGAACTCTCGGAATCGGCGCTCACCGCTCGCGATGTTTTCGGGGTCCGAGGCAACTATCCTTTCGAACCCGACTTTCCGGCAGACTTGATTTTTGAATGGCAGGGACATCGGGCGCTTTTGACACACGGACATTTGTTTTCGGTAAAAACCGGACTTTACTCATTGAACTGCCACGCCAAAGAATCGGAGTGCGATCTTGTTTTCTTCGGGCATACCCATCAGTGGATGGTCGAAAAGGAAGAAACCATCGTGTTCGTCAACCCCGGATCGACCACCCACCCAAAAGGCCGTGGAGAACCAACCTATGCCCTGATTCATCTGGTTCCAGATTCGATCCGTGTGGATATCCGTGCAGTGTCGGACGGTCGACCCGTCCACCAAGCCGTCTTTCAAATCCGTACCCGAAGGAGGGAATGATGTGAACCTTGAAGCTTTGCTGATCGAATATGCCCAAGAACCGAAAAATGAAGAAACCGCACAAAAACTGCAAAGCATACTCAAGGAAGCCTTGGGGGCGAAAGACGCTTCAACTTTTGCCAAGGCAGCGACTCTCCTTCACGAAACTTTTCTGTTTTTAGGGTCCATTCCCGACGCGGTTGCGGTCTTGCGAGACGCCTTGGGGGCCGGGTTGATCGAAGATCTCCCCACCTTGTTGTCATTGACAGATAAATGGGTTTCCCTGCTGGTAAAAAACGAAGATTTCCCCGCGCTCGAGTCCGCCCTCACCTATCGTGAGCGGCTCTTGACGAGCAATCCCTCCCAATCCCTAGTCCAGAAATTCTATTGGGCCGTCTGCCAGGAAGGATTGAAGAAGTATCCCGAGGCCATCGCGACGTTGGAAAGCATCAATGACGGGATGTCCAACAACAATCTCGTCAGCAAATATCTCAAATTGGCGATGTTGCGATTGAAGACCAAGGAACCCGCCTTGGCTCGGGCCGCCTTCGAACATGCGACCATCTTCGATAAAAACCGAAAAAACGAAATGTTCCATCTGGTGGAGTCCGATCTTCTGTTCGAAGAAGGCGATTATGCCGGTTCCTTAAAAAAATTCCAAGAGTTTTTCTTGAAAACAAAGGTCAAAAACCGGTATCTTGACCGATATATCCTCATTAACACCGCTCTGGGCCAATACGATGAAGCATGGCGTTTTTATAGTGAATATGCTGCCAAACTGGCGGGAATGACTTCGAAAAACTATCTGCATCAATTCCATCAAGCCGGATTGCGGTTGGCCGAACGGATGAACCGAAGCGAAGAAGCCGCCGCAATCAAGGAAAAAATGCTTTCTGTCTATGACGAACGTCCGGTCATTAACGAAGCCTTCGACGGGGTTCGCCGCCTGTTCGCGCTTTCGCAGAAGAAGACCGTTTTTGAAAAGGAACGGGATATTTATCTGGAAAGTTTTCGGGAACTATCGGAAGTATGGGAACCTCGGGAAATCGGCTTTTTCCGTCCTCATAATGGGGAATGGACCCTGTATTATCCGAAAAAGGGCCTTTTGCTGGAACGGCCGCTGAAAAAAGCCGATTTTTCGGAAACCGTCGTCGGGCGGATCCTCGAGGAGCCTCGTGATTATCTCCTCTTCACCCAGGAGGAAATGAATTCTTCTCTTCCCTACCGAATTGATCCTCGCGGGGAATCGTTTCTTCCCACCATCGCCATGTCATTCGCCATACCGGTCGACGCCGTCAACACGGGATTTTTGATTGCTTTTTTGGAAACCGCAGACCGGTTTGATTTTGTTAACAAAATGCTATTCACCCTAAAAGCCATCATCGAAACCCGATTGGGATATTTCTCTCGCTTACAGAACGCGCAAGAAGAAGGACGTGCCCTTTCCCGACTGGGGTCGGTGGAGCGACGCGGATATGCCAAAATCATCGAGGGAACGGTTTACCTGATGAATGAAGCAGCCAAAGAAATCCTCGCCACCAAAGAAGACTTGTTCCCCTACGAGAAACTCCAAGCCCGATTTCAGAGCGAAAATCCGCTCTTTTTAGACCGTTTGATCCGCAAAGAGTCCTGGAATTTGCCTTTTCGGGATTTTTCGGAACAAGCCCGACAACTCGATATTCGGGTCGTCACGGAACAATTTCACATCTATCTGTCTTTCCGGGATGTGACGGAAGAAACGCAAAGGATCGGTGACTTACGAGAGAAAGCCCAAAAAGCCGCTTCGTTCCCCATTTTCAATATGCACCGTTTTTTGGGTGAATACGAGGCCATCCGCAGTCAAACCGCATTGATGGGTATCCAAATCTCCCAAGAGGTCCTCATGCAGAACGGGTATTCTCGCTCCGAAATCCAATCGATCACGGCTCTGGGACAATCCGCATTGCAAAAGGCCGCAAAGACCTATTCCACAGGGCTGTTTTTGGGAGAAGACGGCACATTATTCCTGTTTTTGTCCACAACCGACCGTCGGGTGGTCGAACGCATCTTTTCCGATTTCTCCTCCGAAACGGTCGCAGTATCACGGCTCTCGGTTCCTTTGGCGAAAACCCCGGTCTTTCGAGCTTCCGCGCTCAACCTTCTCAAAGGAAAAACGCTTTTCCAAAACCTCGATCATCTTTATAAGGCGATGGGTCAGGCCACTTTAGCCCAACCCCTGATTTTTTATGATCGTGAGATGGCCGCTCGCGATCAACGACTGGATGCCGTCCGCACTCAGTTGGAACCCTTGCTCACGGCCGGAGGGATTCCTCTCTTTTATCACCAAGTCGGAAACATGGATACGCATCAAGTCGAAATGTATCGGATCGTCCCTTCCTCCGAAGTCCTCCCTTATTCCTTGGAGGATATCCGTGAAGTACTCTTGCAAATGCATTCAGGCTCGCGGTGGTTTTGGGCCTTGATCAAGCAGTTCATCAAGGATTGGTCGGAAATTTCTCAAAAGACGAATGCGGAACCGGCTTTTGCCGTGTCTGTGACCGAAGAGGTTCTTGAGGATCCGACCTTCCCCGACGATTTGAACCGGAATCTCCGGAAAGCCAAGTTTCCCAATGGACGAATGATCCTCCTCTTCCGTCCCTCGGGAAACGATCTGGATGGACGGTGGGCCATTGCCCTATCGACGTTACGCGCCAAAGGATTTCGGATTGGCTGGGAGGATGCCACATCTTGCGTCCGCCTCGGTCAGACCGCATGGATGGAAGACAGCGAATATCTTTTTGTCAAACGCGCTGACTTCTGGGCGCTCCCGCAGGGTTTGATTTCGTGGATATCGGCTTCTCCCTCCAGAAAACCGGTGGTTACGGACATTGATTCCGAAGCCGACGCCCGCGCAGTCCGGAACCGAGACGTCCCCCGGATCGAAGGCGCCGTACTTCCACGAGGGTTGACCTTGGAACAATTGATTCAAACGGTCCTTCGCCGTTAGTCGACCCCATTCGGGTTCGGAGGATTTTAAAAAGAGAACGGTTTCATACGCTTTTTTTGCCTGCGCATAACTTTTTCTATACTATTGACGCAGTGTTTACGATATAATGAAGAGTAAGCGATTACATTAAAAACAAAATATGATAGAATGAATCAAAGGCAATCCGGAAGGAGCGGGACAATGCAAAAGGAAACCCAAATGGGAAATCGTAAACACCCGAAAAAACCGGAGGTTCCGATCCGCGGCATCCGCGGTTGGAAACAGCATCCGCAGGCGTTTTTGAGCGGTTTGATGTCGTTTTTCGTTCCCGGCTCCGGACAATTGCGAAATCGGCAGTGGTACAAAGCCATTCCCTTTTTCGTTTTGTTCGCGGCCATCGTGGCCATCGAATTGGGCACCTCCAATTATTTCAAAGCGCGGGCAGAAATGGAAAAATACCCGATCATCAGTGTAGACATGGTGGAGGGCGGGGCTTTTTACGGAGTCAACCGCACCAAGGATTCAATTGTCAATGGTCATGTCTTGAACGAGGAAGACGTCGCTTTGGGAGGCAATTACCACCAGTCACTTCGGGTGGAGGGCGATTTCGTCCTTGTCGACGGATCGTATATTGCCTTGACCGCATCCGATTTGGCCTCCGGAGGAGACTATTTCGAAAGTGTCCGGGCGGAGGGGGACATCGTCAGCGCTGACGGCGTCACTGCCCCTTACCAGCTGACGGTTGCCGATGTCGATACCGGTGGCGATTATGCCAACCAATTGTTCCAAGCCGGCGATGTCACCAAGATTCGTTTATCGGACGCCGATGTTTCCGCCAACGGGGCTTACTACCAATCGTATCGCCGCGTCGGGGATCAAATCAATTATACTGTCGTCGCTGCGGATCTCTATGCTCAAGGTCCTTATTTTCAGACCGAGCGTCAGATCGGCGACATCATCAAATATGTATTGACCGAGGGGGATCTGGCGGAAGAGGGTCTTTTTGCCGGTTCCGGTAAAAACGTCGGGGATATCGTCTATGTTACCTTGACCGTTGACAACATCGCCGACTTTGCCGGTTATTTGTCGATCGGGGATGTCCGAAACGGCACGATTTTGACCGAAAATTCAGATGTTCTTCTGAAAGTCGGAGACCTTTTTTTGAAAGCCAACGGCACCTATGAAGTGATGACTTCTTACTTGATCCCCCTTTATCCGTTCCCGCGAAAAGCTGGCGACATCATTAGTGCCGACGGAGTGACGGACCCGATCCTCATGGACGCCAGGGCGGTGGCCAAACAGGGAAGATTCTTCGGCACTTCCACTACGATCGGTTCGGTGAAACGCATCATCTTGACGGAAACAGATGTAGCCGAAGGCGGTCAATTCTATCAATCCTATCGCATGAAAAATGATACGTTTTTCGTTTATCTCGATGAATTCGACATTATTCCCAATCAAATCGATCTCTGGATCGCCGAAGGCCGCTATTCGGCCGTTCTCGGCGTCGAAGCGGACAACGTGGCCGACCGGATCTATTTCTTCCGTGACTACGGGGGATGGTTCACCCGCGGGATTTGGGGTTTGATTACATTAGGACAATTTCCCACGGTCACCGGGGGGAGTGCGGTTTGGTATCGAGGGTGGCGGATCATCGTTTCCCGTTCGGTCTCGCAGATGGATTATCCTCAATGGGTCGTGGCAGATAACTCCACGAGGTTGATGACCAACGGAGTCATGTCTCTGGTCGTCTTGCTGATCGTTGGGATGATTTGGTTGATGAACGTCACTGATGCGTACCGATCTCACATCCGCATCGCCGGAAACGGAGTGGTGGAAAAACCCAAAGAGTTCTATCGACGTTTCTGGGACGAATATTTCGCTTATATCATCGTCATTCCCACCTTTCTCCTGATTTCTTTCTTTACATTGATTCCTTTCACCTTCTCGTTCATGACTTCGTTTACGTCTTGGACTTCCAACATCGCGGTTCCTTCGGAATTGATCGATTGGCGTGGATTACTCAATTTTAAAAACGTCTTTACCGGTTCCGGAGTGAACCTCCGTTATTTCGGCAACGTTTTCATCTGGACCTTGGAATTTGCGATTTTCGCCTCTTTGACCTGTTATGTCTTCGGCTTGATCCAGGCTCTGATTATTCAGTCTAAGTCCGTCATCGCCAAAAAGTTCTGGCGGACCGTGTTCATTCTCCCGTGGGCGATTCCATCGCTGGTCACGCTCTTGATGTTCCGTAGTGTTTTCAGCCCCTCCGGCGGTCTGGCCAACCAATTGATTGACTCGCTGTCGGATCCCAATAACCAATACGTTTTAATTCAGAAAATCAAATCGGTCCTTTCTGCTTTCGGCCTGTTCCGCGAAGAAATCTCCGTTTACGCGGGCGCTGGGAATTTCTGGGATCAAGTCCGAATTTTCTTCCAAGTCCTCGGATTCGGGGGCAAGAATGCCGCCGAATCGATTTACTCGCAATTCACCGGAACCTATGTCGGTTGGTTCCAATTCACCAACTATCGTTTGGGTCGGTTCCTGATTCTCGCCATCAACCTATGGATCGGCTATCCGTATTTTTTGCTGCTAATCACCGGAACTCTCACCAGTATTCCGGCTGACATGTATGAAGCTGCCGACATCGACGGGGCAACCAACTGGCAGAAAACCAAGTACATCACGCTTCCTTGGATTTTACGGGCAACCATGCCGGTCATCATTACCACTTTGACACACAATTTCAACAACTTCGGGGTCATCTATTTCTTGACTGGTTCAACACCGTCCGTCACTTATCGTTTCCTTACGGACGGGACGATGTCGCAAGTGGGTGCTCCGAACGGTGCTCCCAGCATTTATGACATCCTGATCTCATGGGTCTACCGTTTGGCGATGATGACAACAGTTCGGGAATACAACATCGCAGCGGTCTATTCCATCATCATCTTTATGATTGTGGGCATTTTCTCGGTGTACAATCTTTCACGGATGAAGTCATTCTGGGAGGAGGACTGAACATGGCCATCTTGGACGGAATGAAGAGCTGGTGGGCCAAACAACTTCAGAAACAGGCCGAAGCCCGTCAGGAACGACGGTTGGAACGTCGAGCCCTGTGGCGACGGATGAAAAAAGGCTTCAACTTTAAGAACATTGTCAAAGTCTTCATCACCTATGCCTATCTGGTTTTTTGGTTCTTGGTGGTAATGATTCCGATCATGTGGCTGGTCACGGCCGCATTCACCAACGTCAAGGTGTACCGGATCGAAGACGATCATTATTCCGCTGTCACCGCTCAAGCGGTAGCGAGCGGAGGAGTCTATTATCAAAAACCACGTCTCAAAGGGGACATTTTAAGTGCGGACGGTATTACCGCCCCGGTAATCCTCACGGCGGCTGATGTCGCTGCTCCAGGTAAGAATTATCAACGTTTCCTTGTCGCTGGGGACATTGACAGTCTTGACGGAATATCCGCACCCAGGGTCATGACCTGGTCTGACATCCAGCCCGGAGGGACTTATTACGATTCTCCTCGACAAATCACAGACATCGCCCGTCATGTGATTCACGAAGAAGATCTTTCGGGAGAAGGATACTTTGTTGGATCCGGAAAAAGCGAAGGCGAGGTCGTCTATGTCGTCCTCACCGCCGAAAACTTGGATTACTTTTCGGGCAATCGGCAGTTCGGGGATGTGCTGAACGGACACATGTTGACAGAAACGTCCGCTGTTTATGTCTCTCAAGGCGATCTTGTCAAAGAGAGCACAGGAAGATACTTTGCTGCGGATTTGGCCTCTCTTAACGGCCCCGGACCCTATTATCAACAGATGCAGAATGTGGGGGACATTGTCCGATACACCCTCAAGGCCGAGGATGTGAAGTCGGGCGGGGATTATTACCGAACCGGGTTGAAAACCGGAAAAATAGTCTTCGTCACCCTTACGGCCGCGAACATCGATCATTATGGGAGCGCTTACGGAAACGGCGACGTACTCGGCGGAATCATGGTAGTTCAAGACCAAACGGATTTTCTCCAAGCGGGGGATCTGCGATTCCAAGTTGGTAAAGAATTATACAACCTTACAAACCAAAACGCGCTTCAGGAAGTGGTCAATACGTATGTTGGAGCCCAACCCGGAATCGGGGAATATGGATTATTTCCCATCGTCCCCAATTTTGCCAAATACAGTATGAACAACTATCAATTCCTGCTCAGTTATGATGCCGAGCCGCGTTTCAACTTTGTCTCCGCTTTCATGCGCACGCTCGGAGTTGCGGTACTGAACACAATTCTCGTCGTCGCGCTTTCTTCCTTGACCGGATTCGCCTTCTCGCGATATCGTTTTAAAGGGAAAAAAGCCGCCTTACTGACGCTCTTGACTTTGCAGATGTTTCCTGCCTTTATGGGAATGATCGCCATCCTCGGGATTTTCGACACCTTCCAGTGGCGGGATAATTGGGTGGCATTGACGATGATATACGTGGCCGGGGCAATTCCTTATAACACCTTCATTGTCCGGGGATACATGCGCAACGTTTCCAGATCCCTGGATGAGGCCGCGGCGATCGATGGAGCATCGAACGCCCAGATTCTCTTCAAGATCATCGTCCCGCTTGCGGTTCCGATCATGGGCTTCATCGCGGTCAACGCCTTCATGAGCCCTTGGCTTGATTATATTCTTCCCAGCATCGTCATGAATAGCAAACCCACGGTCGGCGTCATCCTCTATGCCTACATCGGCGGTTCGATTTCCTCTTTGGTTAACAATCCCGTCGTCTTCATGGCAGGCGCTTTGTTACTGGCCGTTCCGATCATGATCGTCCAGATTTACATGCAGAAATACATCGTGTTCGGCCTTACGGCCGGAGGCGACAAAGGCTGAGTTGTCCCAAGTGCGCTGCGAAGCGCACTTTTACTAAGGAGGACCGTATGGATCCCAATACTCCCACCGTCGATTGGGGACGGCCGTTTTTCCCGAAAACCCTCTTTTCCAATCAGGAATTATTAAAAACAAATACCACTTCCTGGTGGAAAATCGTCTTGTTGTTGGTCGTCAACATTTCTCTGATCGCGGCCCCGTTTTTTATGGCCCGGTTTCAGACCAAAGCCGAAGATGTTTTTTTCTACATGCCGGGATTGGAAGGGGCACTGGAATCGCTTTACCGTCAAGAAGTCCCCTGCCAGATCACCGATGGACAGATGACTTGCCTTTCTGTGGGAGGGACCAGCCGCGATTTCGGAGACTACCGAGTCTATTTTCTTCCCGAGGATTCGGCTGACATCCCCACCGATCGTTCGCGGATCGTCTTCCGGAAAACCGATGTCGTCTTTGATTATGTCGCTCCCGATCCGGTGGACAACTATACGCTCACCGGAACATGGCGTTTGCTGGACACCATGGATTTTGCCCACATCAATCGCACCGATCTTCATTGGGAACATTTGACCGAGGCGGAATTTTACGCCATGGTGAACGGGACTTTTGTTCAAAGCATCCTCAACAGCACGCTTCCGGACTATTTAGCCATGATTTACCTGACTCAATTCGTCCAAACCATCCTTTATTCGTTATTGATGAGTGTCCTTTTGATGGCAGCCAACTTCCGCCGCCCGACCCGACGCCTTCGTTACGGATCCTCTTTGCGCTATGTCGTCGTCGGAATCACCGGCCCCGCCTTATTGGCTGCGGTGGTCGGGCTCATCAGCACCACGATCGGTACAATCCTCTGGTCGGCGGTCTATGCCGTGCGGATGATCCTTCTCTATTCCACCATCAACAAATTCAAAGGCACCTTATAGAAAATCCGAAGATGTGGGTTAAGCTTTCTATAGAAAAAACACGGATATACATTTTTCTACGTTTTACCACTATAGTTGAACCATTTGTGCATAATGTGTAAGGTTGTAAACGGTATCATAAGGATTTCGCGTTGTATACGCTTTCATTCAATGATATAATGAATAAGCAATAAAACAAAAAAATAGGAGGAAATTTAATGAAGAAATTCACCATTTTTGTCATGATGATGGCTTTTGCCATCGCGCTTGTCGGATGCGGAACGACCAGTACAACGACCACCACGACAACCACCAGCGAAACTGCCTGCCACGTTGACGTCAACGGCGTCTGCGTCTGGAATAACGGCAATATCGAATGGGAAACCGGTAAAGTCGTTACCGTCGGTGTCGATACTCTCGCCCTTGCCGAAGGACTCGAAGAAGCTTGGAACGCTGCGTTCCCGACCTTATCGGGAAAATTGGATGCTGTCGTCTATGAGGCTTCCGACTCCGAAACCAGCGGTGTCACCGGCGTCGTCACGATGCAAGGTGAAGCCCCGGATGTGGTTTTAATCATCGGATCGGGATCGGTCGGACGCGAAGTCAACTTCTTGGATTTGGACAACTATATGGGGAGCGTCATCGATAATGACGTTCTGCAATCCGCGCTCAATTCCATCAACAGCGGCGACAAAGTCCACTACCTGCCTGGCGTTTACGATGGTATGGCGTTTGCTTGGAACAAGACGATGCTCGAACAATTGATCTCCAGCAGTCAATTGGACATCACCTTGGCCGATGCCGACAACAACAATCTTCCGGACGCTTTTGACACATGGGAAGAGATTTTCGCGCTCGCTCAAGGCGAATCCGCTGCCCGCATGACCTTCCAATACACGAAGGATGGGGATACGGAAGCCACCACTCAAACCATTTATGAATGGTTCCCGCTCGTTCTTGCCCAAGAATGGGGCAACTATTTTGCTTATTCCATCGGCGGATGGAAATTGTTCCCCGATAACAATCCCATTGAACCCGGATTTGACAGTGCTCAATTCCTCGCTGGATTGAATTTCATCAAAACGTACGGGGAAATGCCGATGAGCTTCCAAGAAAACGGAGAAAAGATGACTGCTAGCCAGCTGATTTGGCGTTTTGATAATTTCCTGAAAAACGAATACCCGTTCGGACTCGTTGGGACTTGGATGGATGTCGCCACCAACGAAAACACCTACAATTCGGACTTTGTGTTCTCGCAGATGCCGTCCTATAACGGCATTACTCCGACTCCAATCGTCAAAACCAAAGGCTTCGCCGTCAATGCTTACACCGATTGCCCCGGCGCGGCCGTCACCGTTATGAAATTCTTGTATTCGCAAGCCGGTATGACCGCCATCGCCGATAACTCGGCGTACCTCTTGGCCTTGGAAGCGGATTCTAATCTGCTCCCGGCTACCTTGAGCGAAAACCAAGTTCAATACTCGATCGCCCTCGGATTCGGTTTCAATGAACCCGCCATGTTGCTGCCGTTGAGCGACTCTACACTCGCCGTCCAAGTTCTGTACAACAGCGGAATCGTCGCTGCTCAAGGAGCGGTTTATGACGGAACGATGACCATTCAGGATGCCCAGACCGCCATCATGGCAGCCGCCGAAGCCTGGATCGCCATCAACAACGTCGCAGAATAACTGTACTTTTGCATCAAGGAGCCCTAAACAGGCTCCTTTTTTTTGCAATCGGTTTCCCGAAAATCGACTTCATATAAGTCACTGAATGGGATATAATAGAAAATGGAACGAGGGATGTGTGATGAAAGAAGCCTGGTGGCAACAACGAACGATCTACCAGATTTATCTGCGCAGTTTTTTGGATACCGATGGGGACGGGATCGGGGACTTGCAAGGCGTGATTCGCCAATTGCCCTACCTGAAGAGTCTGGGAGTGGGGGTTTTATGGGTTTCCCCGCATTACGACTCCCCCATGGACGACAATGGTTATGACGTCCGCGATTTTTATCGGGTCAGTCCCGATTACGGAACCATGGATGATTTCCGGGAACTGGTAACCTCCGCCCATGCGATGGATATGAAGATCATCACCGATCTGATTCTGAACCATACCTCGGACGAACACCCGTGGTTTTTGGCCGCGAAAGACCCAGGCCATCCCGAACACGAAAAATATCATGATTATTACATTTGGCAACCTCCGAAAATCGATGCCCGAGGGCAAAAAACCCCTCCCACTCGTTGGATCGGATGGTTCGGGAGTCCCGCATGGGAATACAATCCCGCTACCGATGAATATTATTTGCACATTTTTTCCAAAAAAATGCCCGATTTGAATTGGCGCTGCCGACCGATGGTGGAGGATATGAAACGAATGATCCGTTGGTGGGTGGAACTGGGCATCGACGGATTCCGTGTCGATGCGTCGAATCATTTGGAGAAGAACTGGGATTTTCCCGACGAGTTCCCCGGTTACCGAAATTTTTCCAGTTTACCGAAGCATCATGAATATCTTCGCGAACT